>JAHDCB010000119.1:598-5260 GCA_020630035.1 Gammaproteobacteria bacterium | reverse complement strand
CTAATCTGTCCAATCCGATCCCTGGCGCCATGGATTCCGCGATTTCGCGCGGAATAACGCTTGCCAGAAACCTGTGGTAGCAAATCACCACATCAGTTTGAATTGCACCCGGTTTAGCAGTATCACACCTGCAGGCTGCACTCTTTCAGGTGATTTTGCAGGCAGGTGGCGAGTGATTGCACATGTGGCGCTGTATTCATGCTGATGTGATTACCCGGCAGGGTATGGATCTGAATGCCGCCTTGTGCGAGCGGAACCCAGGCCTGGGCCGGGGTTTGAGCGTTGAACGCATCCCGTTCTGCGGCCAGATAAAAATGCACTTTACCTGCGTAGGGCGTCGGCTGGTAGTCAAGCATGGCTCCGAGGTTAGTGTGGAATAATTGCAGGGTTCGGGCTAAGGCAGTACGCGCTGCAGCGGTATCGTCTTGCCCGGTCAGTTGTAACATTTTGCTGAGTTGCTGTTCCGGGTCCAGGCGGCGCAGTTCTTCCAGTGTGATCGTCTGACCAGCTCCGACAGTGAGCAGATAAAATAAAATTTCTGCATCGTCGCTGAAGGCAATCGGCATATGATCAGGCCCTGGTGCATCGATCATGCCCAGATAAGCGATGGATGCGCCCGCACTGCGCAGTTTTTGTGCCATCGCATAGGCCAGAATACCGCCGAATGAAGCACCACCCAGATAATAAGGGCCGTCGGATTGCAACGTCTGTAAGGCGGCGAGGCTGGCCTCTGCCATAGCTTCCAGGGTAGTGAGTAACGGGGCTTCGCCTTCTGCTCCCGGTGCCCGGATGCCATACACCGGTTGTTGCGGATCCAGGTGTTGGGCTAGTTCACGATAAAAATAAACATGTCCACCGACCGGATACAGCAACACCAGCGGTGGATGCGCCGGATCGCCGGTCTGCAGTGGGACAATCAGGTCTGATAAGGCTGCGCGAGATGTGTTGGCAGCCACTGAGCTGGTTACGTGTTGTGCTGAGGTAATATGTTGCGCCAGTTGTCCCGGAGTGGCTGCCTGCAATAACACATGGGTATCCAGTTTGATATGGAAGGTTGCATTTACCTGGGCAATCAATTGGGTAGCGAGTAATGAATCACCGCCTGCAGCAAAAAAGTCTGTGTCGGTGGTGATGACTTCTGTACCTAAGCTATTGCGCCATAGTTCAGCTAAGGCCTGGTACAAGTCGTCAGCAGTCGGTGGCTCTGGATTGGTTGTGAGGGTGGATTGGTCAGGTACCGGTATGGTTGCTGATTGGTTCGGGGCGACTTCCGGGGTCTGCTCTGGTCGATCCAGCCAATACCGCTGGCGTGCAAATGGATAGCCGGGTAAAGGCACACGCCGGCGGCGTTCGTGGGTATACACAGCTGTCCAGTCAATGGGTGCTCCTTGTAACCAGATCTGACCCAGTGTGTGTAACAGGTGCTGCGATTCGGCGGTCTTTGATTTGCGATCCGGCAGGCTGTGCAACAGGGTGCAGGTTGCTGGTGTTGCCGGATTCTGTCGGATCAGTGTGGATAATACGCGTCCCGGCCCGACTTCCAGTGCGATGTCGACCGATCCTGCTGCCAGTCGGGCGGCATTATCGGCAAAGCGCACCGTATGCCGGAGGTGACCGACCCAATAGTCAACGCTGGTGGCGTCTTCTGGTGTGATCCAGTCGCCGCGCAGGTTCGACAAGTATGGGGTGTGTGGTGCATGCAGTTCAATGGTACGCAGATAATCTGCAAAAGCGGGCAATATTGGCTCCAGCATGTGCGAATGGAAGGCATGCGAGGTATGCAATACTGTCCCCTTGATGCCATCTGCACGTAACGCATCCTTCACTTGTGCAATAGCATCCGGATCGCCCGCCAGTACACATCGCTTCGGTGCATTGATGACCGCTAGTGATACGGTATCTGAGCACCAGGTCTTTGCTTCTGTCTCGGTCAGAGGTACGGCCAACAGATCTCCGCCGGGGACGGATTGCATCAGACGCCCGCGTAAGGCAATCAGACCCAGTGCATCCGCCAGGTTGATCACACCTGCCAGACAGGCGGCGACATATTCACCGATGCTGTGACCAAGGAACGCTGTAGGTTGAACCCCCCAGCTGATCCAGAGCTGCGCCAGGGCATATTCCACCACAAACAGAGTAGGTTGGGTGTAGCAGGTCTGGTGGATGTCATCCGTGGTGTCAGTCGGATACAGGATTGTGCGAATATCGCGCTGCAGGTGCGGCTGTAACAAATCGGCGCAGGTGTCTATGGTCTGCCGGAAGGTCGGTTCGGTCTGATATAACTTTTCTGTCATACCCGGGTGCTGGGCGCCCTGACCCGGTAATAAAAACGCGATATTGAGGGTTCGGTTGTGACTGTGTTGCGTGGTATCAGCCGAACAGTCTGCAAGCTGTGTGATCGCATCCTGGCTGTCTTGTGCCACCACACAACGGCGATAGCGAAAGGCTTCCCGTCCGCAGCTCAGGGTGTAGGCGACGTCGGCGACATCGTGTGGTTCCTGTTGCAGGTGAGTCCGCAGATTATCTGTTGCTTGATCCAGTGCCTCGGTCGTTTTTGCCGACAACACGAGCAATTGATGCGGACGTACCGATGGGTCGGTGGCTGCGGGTGGCGGTGCTTCCTGCACAATCACATGCGCATTCGTGCCACCAATACCGAAAGAACTGACGCCGGCACAACGCACCTGACCATCCGGTACCTGCCAGGGCCTGCGTTCGGCATTCACAAAGAATGGGCTGTTGGCAAAATCAATCTGTGGATTCGGTTGTTTGAAATGCAGACTGGCAGGTAGCTCCTGGTGTTGTAAGGCCAGCGTCGTCTTAATCAGCCCGGCCACACCAGCTGCTGCGTCGGCATGGCCGATATTCGTCTTTACCGAACCCAGTGCACAGAACTGGTGGCGATCTGTACCGGTACGAAATGCCTGGGTGAGAGCCTGCATTTCAATCGGGTCACCTAAGGTGGTGCCGGTACCATGTGCTTCAACATAGCTAATCTGATCCGGTGTCACTTCAGCGACTGCCTGAGCCTCCAGAATCACTTCAGATTGCCCGGATACACTGGGCGCGGTAAAGCCCATCTTGTCTGAGCCGTCATTATTTACAGCAGAGCCACGAATCACTGCGGCAATCGTATCGTGGTCAGCAATCGCATCGGTCAGCCGTTTGAGCACCACGATGCCGCAACCGGCACCACCAACCATGCCTTTGGCCTCAGCATCAAACGCACGACAATGCCCGTCCGGCGAGGTGATCATCCCTTCCTGGTACAGATAACCTTGATGAGGTGGTACCGGTAACGTCACACCACCTGCCAGTGCCAGATCGCACTCGACATTCAGCAGGCTCTGACAGGCAACATGTACTGCCGTCAGAGAAGTAGAACAGGCAGTTTGCACAGTAATCGCCGGGCCACGCAGGTTCAGTTGGTAGGCAGTGAAGGTGGCAATAAAGTCTTTGTCATTCAGCGTCAGCAACCGATAACCACCGACTGCTGCTAATAATTCAGCAAAACGTGGTTTCAGATACATATCCAGATAACGGTTAGCTCCCATTCCGGCAAACACACCGGTTCGTGTGCCACCAGCCGGATAACCAGCCTGCTCCAGAGCATGGTAGGCGGATTCCAGAAATACCCGCAGTTGTGGATCAGCGATTTCGGCATCCCGTTGGCTCATGCCAAAAAAGTCAGCATCAAACTGATCCAGCTCCGGGATTACCACACCAGACTTGACATAATCCGGGTGCCTGAGCAGATCGTCAGGGACACCAGCTGATGTTAATTGTGCCTCGGAAAATGGCTCAATCGCCTCAGTGCCGTGCATGATTAAATCCCGGAATGCTGCGATGTCGCGGGATTGTGGAAAACGACCTGCCATCCCAATGATGGCAATGTGATGATCAACAGACATAAAAATTACCGTTTTCTGCTGTATTGGCGGGTGGATTGTTGTGCACGGCGCTGTGCGGCACGCGACTGGGCAGCATCTGCCTGAGCCGTATTGTCTGGTGTCGGTTGATCGGTTGCCAACTGATCCAGATGGGAGGCGAGTGCACGAATCGTCGGATAATGGAACAGATCGGCCATGGTTAAGTCAGGCCAAGTCGCTCTGAGCCGGGCATGGACTTGTGCGATGAGTAAAGAATTACCACCCAATTCAAAGAAGTGGGATTGGGCACCGGTGACGGCATGTTGCAATACCTCAGACCAGATGGCAGCCACCCGATGTTCTGTTGCAGTCTGTAGTGGTGCATCATCCATGACAGTTGCTACATCCGGGTCAGGCAATGCGTTACGGTCTACCTTGCCATTCGGTGTCAGCGGAAGTGCATCCAGTAGCATGATGTGACCCGGTACCATGTAATCCGGCAGACGCGTCTTGAGCCAGTCTTTCAGGTCAATATCCAGAACCTGCGAAGTGGTGACATAGGCCACCAGTGAGCGATTGTCCTCATATTCGTGCAAGACCACCACAGCTTCGTTAACAGACTCGTGCTGGCACAACACAGCTTCAATCTCACCCAGTTCGATCCGGAAGCCACGTAACTTAACCTGATGATCTATCCGACCCAGGTATTCCAGATGTCCATCCGGCAGCCAGCGAGCCAGGTCGCCGGTTTTGTACACCCGTTCAGTTTTGCCGAATAACTCAATTTCAATAA
>JAHDCB010000119.1:0-588 GCA_020630035.1 Gammaproteobacteria bacterium | reverse complement strand
GTTGATTCAGATAACCTCTTGCCAGCCCGGCCCCTCCAGTGACCAGTTCACCGGTGGCACCAACGGGCAATAATTGGTGCGCTTGATCTACGATATATACTTGTGTGTTAGCAATGGGCTGACCAATCGGTATGGAGGTAGCGCCATTGAGCTCAGTGATCGGGTAACAACAGGTAAAAGTGGTATTTTCGGTAGGCCCATAGCCATTAATGAGTTGCGTGTCGGGCAGTTGTTGTAAGGCTTGTTGAATATGGGGTACCGAGAGGGCTTCACCACCAGCGAGGATTTGTGGTACACCACGCAGGCTGTCAGGATATTCCTCCAGCATCAGATTAAACAGACTGCTGGTCAGCCACAGGATTGAGATGGCTTCCTGCTGAATGATGTCAGCCAGCCGGGCAAAGTCATTACCAAGCGGTGGTACAACCAGCTTAGCGCCATGCAGGAAGGCACCCCAGATTTCGAGGGTTGCCGCATCAAATGAAATCGGTGCATTTTGCAAAAAGACTTGTGATTCATCAAAGGTTGCATAGCCGGTTTCCCGGACCAGACGTACCACTGCCTGATGTGGCACGCAGACACCTTTCG
>JAHDCB010000118.1 GCA_020630035.1 Gammaproteobacteria bacterium | reverse complement strand
TCCTCATTACGCCTTGTCAGCACAAAAAATGACTCAAAATCATTGCCACTCAGCTCATTGAGAACACCCCCAATACTCTGAATACATCAGAGGCGCCCTATGTTTTTCGATCCGTGTCTGTATCCACGGTCTTAGCCGTGTGTTCATCTCGCTGCTGACGTTGTTTATCACGTTTCTTTTTTACCCACCATGCAATCAGGAGCTCTGTAATCATTGCTGTGCAAACTCTCTATCAAATCAACGTGCTCAGATAAACATCCAGCCTGGACACTCTGCTCATCTCTGGAAAAATGATGCCGCAACAAACAATACCTGAACAGATCTCTGCCAGTATTGCGGTAAAGCAAGCCATTCTGCACGATACACATCTACTGCAGCAATTGCAGCAGGCCAGCGATCAACTGATTGCTGGTTATCGTGCAGGCAGTAAGCTATTACTGATTGGCAATGGTGGCTCAGCCGCAGACGCCCAGCATATCGCCGCCGAGCTGGTCAGCCGGTTTTATATTGACCGACCCGGGCTGGCCGCGATTGCACTGACAACAGACACTTCTGCGCTGACCGCCATCGGCAACGATTATACGTATGATCGTATCTTCGCTCGTCAGATTGAAGCACTGGGTCAGCCTGGCGATATCCTCATGGCCATCTCAACCTCTGGCAATTCTGCCAATATCCTGCAGGGCCTGCACCAGGCTCGCAGCCAGGGCCTGTATTGTCTTGGCCTGAGCGGACAAACCGGTGGCGAGATGTATGACCTGTGCGACCTGTGTCTGTGTGTCCCCAGTCAGGATACCCCACGTATTCAGGAAAGCCACATTCTGTTCGGCCATATTTTATGTGCCACCGTCGAAAGTACCTTATACCCGCAACCAGGACAAATTATATGATCTCACCCGTCGGTTCTGCTCAGCTACAGACTTGCTTTGTCAACGACGCTGCAGAACGGCAGCAGTGCCTTGCCGAAGCCGAACATTTACCTGCTGTCACCATCAGCTCCCAGGCGGCAGCAAATGCCGTGATGCTGGGAGCCGGTTATTTTAGCCCGTTACCAGGCTTCATGAACCTGGCGGATGCACTGAGCAGTGCACAGCACATGCGGCTGACCAACGGTACCTTCTTTCCACTACCAGTACTGTGTCTGACAGACCAGGTAAGTGCCGCGCCGCTGCAAACGGGACAACGCATTGCGCTACGCGATCCGAATCGTGCAGGCAACCCGGTGCTGGCAATCATAACGCTGGATGCAATAGAAACCCTGAGTAACGCCGATCAGGCTCAGATAACACAATGCGTTTATCGCACCCAGGATCCGAAGCATGTTGGTGTTGCCACCTTTAACCAACAAGGTAATATCCTGTTATCCGGGCCGATCCAGGTACTGAACTTTTCGTATTTCAGTGAAGATTTTCCGGAAACCTTCCGCACCGCCGGCCAGATCCGCGAGGCAATTTCCGCTGCAGGCTGGCAATCCGTCGTCGCCTTCCAGACCCGTAACCCGATGCATCGGGCACATGAAGCCCTGTGCAAAATCGCGATGGAACGACTAGGCTGCGATGGCCTGATTATCCATATGCTACTCGGGAAGCTGAAGCCTGGTGATATTCCGGCAGACGTACGTGATGCCGCGATCCGCACCATGGTCGAGCATTATTTTGTACCGAACAGCGTCATGATTGCCGGATATGGCTTTGATATGTTGTATGCCGGACCACGCGAAGCCGTACTACATGCTTATTTCCGACAAAACATGGGAGCAACCCATTTTATTATCGGACGCGACCATGCTGGCGTCGGTGACTATTATGGTGCATTTGATGCGCAAACTATCTTCAGCGAAGAAGTACCGCAGGATGCACTACAGATTCAGATCTTCAATGCCGACCATACGGCCTACTCCACCAAACTGGATCAGGTCGTCATGATGCGCGAAGTCACCGAGCATACCCCAGATGACTTTGTATTGCTCTCCGGCACCCGGGTGCGTGAGATGCTGAGCCAGGGACAGGCATTGCCCACCAGCTTCTCACGTCCGGAGGTTGCTGAAATTCTGATGACACATTACCAGCAGCAATAAATAACTGAAGTGACGCACCAACAGTTTTAAGCGACTCAGATGTACAGTGACAACTTTAGGGGGCGTTACCCGGCAGGCTTCTCCGAGGTACGCCATAAAACCCATCCGTGGGGGCTCGTCTGCGGCCATCCATGGCCACAGACGCCCTCGGAAAGCCATACCGGATAACGCCATTGAGCAAGGCGGTGCGACCACTATCCGTGGCTACTTTCTGTGTTAAGAGGGTCAGAATACATTTTCAGCATAAAAAAAGCCGGGCCTCAAACGAAGCCCGGCAACACGATTTGGTGGGTCGTGGGCGACTCGAACGCCCGACCAATTGATTAAAAGTCAACTGCTCTACCAACTGAGCTAACGACCCTGATTAACCAGCCGGATATTATACCTGAGTAGGTTAAAAGCTCAAGCTATGCTTCAGCAGCCAACTGCACCAGTTGTTCCGCCTGATACTGCTGCATCAATGGTTGCAGCACCGGTTCCAGGCCGCCGGACATTACTTCTTCCAGCTTATACAACGTCAGTTGAATACGATGATCTGTCACCCGGTTCTGTGGGAAATTATAGGTGCGGATGCGTTCAGACCGATCGCCACTACCAACCTGTAGCTTGCGATCCGCCGCTTCAGCCTGCTGCTGCTGGCTGGTTGCTGCAGCAGTCAGGCGCGCCTGCAGCAACGATAACGCCCGCGCCTTATTCTTATGTTGCGAACGTTCATCCTGACACTCGACCACCACGCCGGTCGGCAGATGGGTTAAACGAACTGCTGAGTCCGTCTTATTGACGTGCTGCCCACCCGCACCGGATGCCCGAAAGGTATCAATTCGTAAATCTGCCGGATTAATCTCAATACTATCCACCGCGTCCACTTCCGGTAGAATCGCCACTGTGCAAGCGGAGGTATGTACCCGCCCCTGGGATTCCGTCTCCGGTACGCGCTGTACCCGGTGCACCCCGGATTCAAATTTAAGCGATGAATACACATTGCGGCCACTGATCCGCGCGATGACTTCTTTATAACCCCCCAACTCACCGGAACTTTCACTCATCAGTTCCGCCCGCCAACCAGACTCCTCCGCATACCGCAGGTACATCCGTAACAGATCCGCCGCAAATAAGGCCGCTTCAGCCCCTCCCGTACCTGCGCGCACCTCCAGAAAGATATTTCGTCCGTCATTCGGATCCTGTGGAATCAGCAGGCGTTGCAGTTCCGGCAACAATGCCTCGGCTTGAGCCTGTGCTTCCTGCAGGATTTCATGCGCGAGTTCTGCCATTTCCGGATCGTCCAGCATCGCGGCAGCCTGCTGTTGTTCCTGCATAATCGACTGATAATGCTGATAGCACTGTACCACTGGCTCCAATTGCGCATATTCCTGGCTGAGTGCACGAAAGGTATCCGGTGTGCTCTGTATCTCAGGCTCAGCCAGCAGCCCGGTAATATCCTGAAAACGTTCGCTGATCTGATCCAGTTTATGTTGCAGACGAAGATTCATACAGATTATCAGTGTTTGCGGTTGAGTTGAAAAAGCGTATCTGCAGCTACCAGGATCTGCTCCTGACCCTGGCTGGCAGCCTGACGTAGTTGCTCACTGGGTGCATGTAGCAGCTTATTGGTTAATGTATGCGCCAGATAAGTCAGCACCTCAGGTGCTGGCTTGCCCTGCGCCAGCAGGCGTTGGGCCTTCGCCAGCACAGCATCACGGGTTGACTCAGCCCGGGCACGATAATCCCGGATCCGGTCTACTGCCCCCAGCGAGTTCTGCCAAGTGACGAACTCCGCCACCTGTGCTGCAACAATGGTCCGTGCCTGGGCAGCTGCGACCTGACGTGAACGCTGATTCTCACGAATCACATCCTGTAAGTCATCGACACGATACAGATAGATATCAGGTAAAGCAGCGACTTCCGGCTCAATATCGCGCGGTACCGCCAGATCAATCAATAACATCGGGCGATGCCGCCGCGCCTTCAATGCCTGCTCTACTGCTCCCTTACCGATAATCGGCAGTGGGCTGGCGGTCGCTGACAGTACGATATCAAATCGGGCCAATTGACGGGCTACTGATGTCAATCCCATCGCCTGTGCCTGATGCTCATGCGCCAGTGAGGTGGCACTCGCCAGGGTGCGATTCGCAATCACCAGTTCGCCGATCGCCTGCTGACGCAGATGACGAGCAGCCAGACTGATCGTTGCACCAGCACCAATCAGCAATGCTGATTGCTCGCGCAACGCGGTAAAGATCTGCCGGGCCAGATGAACTGCAGCAAAGGCTACAGAAACCGGATGGGCACCGATTCCAGTTTCACTACGCACTTGTTTCGCTGTGCTGAACGCATGCTGAAACAATCGCTGCAACCACTGCCCGGTATAGCCAGCGTTCCGCGCAGTCTGAAACGCACCTTTTACTTGTCCCAGAATCTGCGGTTCCCCCAGGATCAGGGAGTCCAGACCACAGGCCACAACCAACAGATGCTCTATCGCCTCTTCGGCATGGTGACAATACAAATGTGCGCTGATCTCTGGCAGCGGCATACCCTGAAAATCAGCCAGCCAGGACTGCACCTGCTGTGCTGCAGCACTGGCATCACCCTCAGTTGCCAAATATAACTCTGTGCGGTTACAGGTTGATACAATCACTGCTTCACTGACCACCGACAACTGACATACACTGCGCAGTGCAGCGACGACAATATCCGGCCCGAATGCCAGTTGTTCGCGCAGCGCAATGGATGCTGTTGTATGATTCAGGCCGATGCAGCACAGATTCATGCGTTATACCAGCTGGGAAACCGCCTGTTGTAACGCCTGATCCAGTTCGGGACTGATCAGGCGACCTGCCTGCTTATCAAATTGATCATGAAAGCTCGGCACTGATAATCTGGCGCGCAGATCAGCACCGAAGTGAGCGGCTGAATCACAGGCAATTCCCAACACTCGTTGTGCCCCACCAGGCCCGGGAGAAGTCGCCAGCATCACAGTCGGTTTATGCTGGTATAACTTCACATCAATCCGCGACATCCAGTCCATCAGATTTTTGAAGACAGCTGCATATAAACCATTATGCTCGGCAAACGAGATTAACAAACCGTCTGCAGCCCCGATATCCTGGTAAAACTGTTGCGCCAGTTCTGGTATGCCATGCTCTTCTTCCAGATCGGCACTATAAATAGGTAACACAAAATCATTCAGATCTGCAATCTGAACGGTAATACCCGACTGTTGTTGCAATAAAGATGCAGCAT
>JAHDCB010000117.1 GCA_020630035.1 Gammaproteobacteria bacterium | reverse complement strand
CCGTCTCGGTACCCCAGGCGACCTGTGCCTGGGTCGCTGCCCGGATCACTTCGTCCGGTGCCTGTTCCGGATGCACACTGAATAATTGATGCACCTTATTGCTGGCTGCAATGGCCTCCTGACCGGTCAGCCGCATTTGCTGCATCATGGCGCGTGTCGTGGTCGCAAACCCCTCCGGTGTCGTCGCGCCGTTCAGGCTGCTCACCGCCGCGCGCATCTGTTTTTCCCACGCCTTCACCCGGGAGACTGGTACGTCAATGCCAGCCGCCAGATGCCGGATCGCACGATCCCACTCCACGATATCGCCACTCAGAAACCCCGCCAGGCCCGCAGCACCGGCCAGTATCCCGCCCGACGCCACGTTCCGCGCGCTTTCCCAGCGCGATGCATCACCGGCATCTGCCCGGGTCTGCTCCAGCTCTTTTTCCAGCCGCTGTTGCTCCTGACGCAGTTCCTTGGTATCCACGCCGGCCTTTTTTAACGAAGTCCCCAGCCGGTCAAATGCGCGTTCCTGTTCGCGTGCCTGGCGTGTCACATGATCCAGCTCATCCCGCAGTTGGCCCTGTGATTCTCCGGAACGCTTTATCTGCGCATTAAGTAACTTCAGTTGCCGCTCTTCCGCTTCCGTCAGCTTCTGGCCGGCCTTCTGTTTCTCAATCAGTTCTTTCCGCTGTGCCAGCAGCTTCTTCTGCTGATCCTCGCCCGCATCATACTGCTTCTGCAACTTCGCCTGCTTCTCAGTCAGCTTCAGTAGTGCCGCATCGCTCTGCTCAAACGCCCCCACATCATCCAGGCTCTTTTTCAAACGCTCGTGATGCTCACGCAGGTCATCTGTCGCACGTTGCACCTGTTCAGCGCCTTGGCTGTACAGGTCTTTGATGCCGACCGCGAGTTGCAGCTTAAAGTCATCCGTCGTCATGGCTCAGTTCCAGCAGATACATAAAGGTACTCACCTCAAGTTGCATCAGTTCGCACGCACTGCCGTACCCGGCTGTTCTGAGGTGCTGGAAGGCCTGTCGGAACTGGCCTTCGTCGAATCGGAAAACCCCAAGCCCTGGCTCAGCTTCGTAAGCTCTATCAGATCACGATAGCTCAGATTCAGTAACGTTTCCGGATTCAGTCGCTGTGCATCCTTCAGGCTGAGCACCTGGCCGGATTCATCCCGTTCAGCGGCCTGGCTGAATACGCCGGTCTTGCTCAGGCCATACACCAGAATCGCATCTGCCTCGTCATAGCCATATGTGTCCTTGCTGAACTTCAATCCTTCAATTCTATCCCGTACCCGGATCGGTAAAGTCAGTTCAACATACTGATATTTCTTACCTTCCTCCCAGATCGGCTGAGATAAAGCATAACCAGACATAGCGGCTCCTGTAAACAAAAATGAACCGCCAGCATAGTCTTGCGGCGTAAAAAACGTGGCTCCGGTACCACCCCATAAGCCGTTCTGGTTTATATAGTTATCCTATGTTTCTCATCCCGTCATCCATTCAGGAATCTGCTGCGCTCAGTGCGCTGAGTGAACTGATTACCCGCGAAACCGGTGATCTGCGCACCCTGACGCATGTGCTCAGTATCATGGATATTGATCGGGTCGCACCATCCATATTGCCGTACCTTGCCTGGCAGTTCAGTGCCGAGGATTACGCGGATGACCTGCCTGAAGACGTGCAGCGCGCGGTCGTTAAAAACGCTCTCCGCGCGCACCGCTTCCGGGGTACCGTCTACGCCGTTCGCAGCAGCATTGCCTCGCTTGGTGCAGAAGTCGAGCTGGTCGAATGGTTTGATCAGACCCCGCAGGGTGAGCCCTACACCTTCCGTATCAACATCACCGCCCAGGCCACAGGTCGTGATGATGCCCTGTTCCTGAATGCCGAACGGCTGGAACAACTGCGCCGTGCTGCTGATCGCGCTAAGAATGTCCGTTCCGGATTCGGCTTCGGCGTAGCCGTAAAAGCAAGTACTGGTTTTGGTTTCTCCGCGACCGCCCGTGCGGCTGTCCATCTGCGTCTGAAGGCCATTAATCCATGAGCAATGTGATCCACCTGGTACCGACCGTCAATGGCCTGCAGCGCGCCATCAATACCCAATCCGATGGTGTTGCCCTGGACGTCAAATATGTCGCAGTTGGACAGGGTTATCAGGACATCCCACTGGATGACCAGTCCAGAACTCCTGTGGAACAACTCAAGGATCAGGTGGGCCTGCTCGAAGTTGCGGATGCGCAGGAATTTGATGGTGGTCGCTGGCAGATATCTGTCGATCTGCTGGACATCGACAAAAACGACTGGGCCCTGACCGAATTCGCACTGCTGGATGTCAACCAGCAAACTATCGCCATCTATGGCTCTGCCACCAGGGCGTTGCTGGTCATATCGGACTTACTGGATCATGGCTTCATCAGTATCGACATGTTTCTGGGCGCCTTCCCGGAAGGCTCCATCAATATTGTTCACAACAACCTGCCGATCAACCTGTTCTTTGATCAGGATCTGCGTGAGTTCCATCTGGCACTGACCGATAACATGACTCGCCTGATTCAGGCCGAACAAACGATACAACAACACCATCTGTCACACCTGTCAGTTATGGCCGCCTTTAATGCCGAACTGACCCATCAGATCAATGATCATGCCCGTCACGTTTTAGGAGTTACCTCTTGAGTTCCACCACACCAGAACAACTATTCACTGAAAGCATTGCCGCCAATCGTGCTCTGGCTAATACCATCCAGACCGTCAATACCGAGCAGAATACCCGCTTTAATGAGCTGCAGACCCTGTCTGGCCAGCAGTTTTCCGATCAGAAGACCCAGATTGAACAGCAACTGGCCGACCATAAAAAACAGGCAGACGATCATCTGAATTCAAGTACCGATAAAGTTGATAAAAAGCTTCAGGAGGTTAATAATTTCATTAAAAATAATGATTTTTTAGGTGACTCTGATTTGCCTGGTGTACAGCGTAATGCTATTTTTCAGGGCTTTATTAATAACTCAATCAGTGGTAGTGGTTCTGGTGGATTTAAAAGTCAGGATTTAGCTTCTGGTAGCAATGTCGACAGGTACTTGCATTTTAAAACAACAATCAATGTTCATGATCAAGATACCATGTTTCGATTCCATATGGTTGGTTATTCATATGGTTCAGGTAAAATTATCAATGAAATTTTTTCAGGTTATTGTCAATCAACTAGTGGTCGCATTTTAAATACAGATACCCAAGGCACATCTAATCCATTTATTTATGTTGGTTCCGATGGTGATGTATTTTTAAGAGTTAATTTTTACAGCACCTACCACACCACTATCAGAATAGATGCAATGCATATCCAACCTGGTAAATTATTAAAATACGGTGATGTTCAAGGGTTTGTATCTCAAAAGAGTTTATTGTTATGATTTTATTAAAAGTTAAAGGCAAAGCATTCTCTGTTATTAGTTCTCCAGATGATTTTTCAGAAACTGCAAAATTCATTGCTAATAATGAGGGTTGTCAGTTGTCTGATATTTCCATGGATATCGAAAATTTGCATGAATGGGCTTTACAGCAAGTTGTAGATTATGCCGGCAGAACCAGAAAATCCCTTGTCGGCCAGGCCGACCCGTACCAGCTGGCTGGCTGGGCTGATAAAGCACAGCGTGTTATGCGTGTTCGTGCCGGTCATGCTACATCGTCTGATATGCAGGTACTTCAGATTGAAGCTGACTCCAGGGGGCTTGGAGAAACTCCGGAGCAGCTAGTTGAAAAGCAGGCGGGTAAAGCTGAAAAGCTCGCGGTCGTTGTCAGTGTCGTTGATGGATTGGAATCATCTGCCAAGCGCCAGATTCGTGCCTGTCAGACCTTTGATCAGATTAGGAAGTGTCTGGCGGAGATGGATTCGCAGGCAAAGCAAGCAGTTTCCGAGCTGACATCATAAATATTCAGGTATTACATCATGGCTGTCTGGAAGTACCGGCTGGATTCAGATATAAAGTACCGGCACAGACATTTCGCAGGGATTCAGTTCAGCTCTGAGTGGGGATGCATACGTGATGGTAGCCTGACCATATACCGGGGCTATGCCTGGGATGGATGCAGCTATAAATACTGTGTTCTGGGCCTATTTTACATAGGTACTCCGGATGGCCCATGGCAGTTCGGGAAACCCTGGCTATACGATGCCAGCCTGGTTCATGATGTCTTGTGTCAATACTCAGATACAGTGCCTTGATATCTTCTGGGATATGATGGTCGAATCCCGCTGGCGTTGGGCTGCCATCTATGCCTATGTGGTGGATCATTATGGCCCGCAGAAATTCGGTGGCGATAAGCTGACCAGCTGTGCACCAAAGCCGCTGTCCTATTACCGAAAGCTGTACAGACAGCGCACATTACAGGGCTGAAAAATGGGTATATTAAGTAGTTTTCTGGGAACCCTGGTAAGCCCCATCTCCGACGCCTACCAATCCCGCCAGAAGCGAAAACAAGCGGCAGAATCAGCTAAAGCGAAGATAGCACTAGCCAAGCAGGATTCAGCTTATGAGTTAGAGCTTAATGATGACGAATGGGAAGCCTTATCAAAGTCCAACGAGAACAATACCTGGAAGGACGAATACGTTACTATAATTATCACCTCGCCCTTTGTCCTGTTATTCCTTGCGGCCATAATCAGTGGCTTCACTGGGGACATGCGGTACCTAGATTCAGTCAACCTTGGTATTCAACAACTGAAGGCCCTGGATGTGAATCTGGGTGAATTGATGTTCGTCGTGGTACTGGCAGCAGTCAGTATTAAAGGCATAAGCAGCTTTATGAAGAGATAAACCATGGCGCCCCTGATGCCAAAGCTACATACCCTCAAAATAGACACTGAGTACTACAACCACGTCATCTCCGGCGTCAAGACATTTGAGTACCGATACAACGATCGTGGTTACGCCATTGGAGATATCCTGCATCTTCGTGAGACCTTTTGGCTTCAACCAGGGTCAGACCCTCAATATACAGGTCGCAGTACACAGGTAGAAGTGACTTACATTCTCCCGTCACACAAAATCAGCAATTGTCCGCCAGGGTGGGTGATCATGAGCATAAAGCGGCTTCCGGAAGCTTTCTCACGCCCTCAGGCAGCTTAAACCAAGCTTCCCTGCACCTAGCTCTGGGAATCGGCTTCAGTCAACTTGAAGCCCCGTTAGCCTAGAGTCGCTACCTTTCCCCGCGACTACCCACGGCTGCCTTTCGAGCCCAGCCGTCCCAAGTACCGCCACCAAGTACCAGCATGCCCCATGATCATTTAATTTGTGCCGCCGTGCTCATGCAATTTGTTCCGGCCTACTGGTTCGCCCTAGGGGGCGTTCTCAATTAAGCCAGATCATAGTAGCGACCAAATTTAGCATGG
>JAHDCB010000116.1 GCA_020630035.1 Gammaproteobacteria bacterium | reverse complement strand
CCGCGCATATTACCAGACCGAACGGATGATTGTTCAGAAATGCACGAAAATACGCCTCACGCTCACGCTGGCGTAATAAGCTATGCTGATAATAAAACAAGCCAGCCCCGGCTATCAGTCCGAGCACATAAATCCCACCACGTCCGGCCAGCCAGCCAATAATTCCCAGCAACAGAATCACCAGCCCCTGTAGCACACCGATCACCAGCCGGTCATAACGACCAAACAAAATTGCACTGGACTGCACGCCAATCTGACGGTCATCCTCGCGATCCACCATCGCATAGGCCGTATCATAAGCAATGATCCAGGCCACCACAGTAATCAATAATAACCAGGTGAGCAGGCTGGTCGCGCCCTGCAAGGCACTAAAGGCCATCGGAATCGCCCAAGCAAATGCAAGACCGAGTACTAGCTGTGGCAATGGCATATACCGTTTGCTGAAAGGGTACAACCCCGCCAGTACCACAGCTATCACAGCATGCCAGCGTGCCGGGGTATTCAGCCACCACAGCAAACCTGCCGCCAGCAGCGCCAACACAGCAGCAATTCCCAACGCCTCAGTCGGTGTTACCTGGCCTGTCACCAACGGACGCTGCCGGGTGCGCTCCACATCACCATCAAAATGACGGTCAGCATAATCATTAATGGCACATCCGGCAGACCGCATCAGTACCGTTCCCAGTACAAAGATCAGCACCATGTGCCAATCCGGACGGCCTTCACCCGCCAGCCACAAGGCCCACAAGGTAGGCCATAGCAACAGGTAAATCCCTATCGGACGATCGGCCCGGATCAGTTGCCAGTAACCTGACAACCGGTGCTGCCAGCCAGAGAATTGCGACATGTCGGGTAGTCCGGTAGATCAGGCAGAAACAGTTCATTCACTAACAAGCGCTGCCCGGCATAATGATATACCGTGCGGCGCCCCCAAATGATAGCTGGTGCCAACCGCAGGTGACGACACGCCTGTTGATACAACAGATGACGAGGCGTAAAGCGGGCAAACTGGCAGATACCACGCCGGGTCGCTGTGTCCGCAAATAATGCTGCTCCCAGGGGTTGCTGCCCTAACTGACGCAAACCGCGTACCTGGCCAACCAGACTATGCTGCGGAATCACCGTGCGGGCAAATACCGCAGGACGCCGATGCGTATACAGGTGCACCAGCCGCACCAGTGTCCGCTCCCGGCGCGTGATCTGCAACAGACAACGTTCGCCAGGCGTCGCCGCCTGCCAGCCCTGATGGCGTACCCGGACATGGAAGTGGCCCCGACTACTATCAATCAATGCCTGGGTCAGTGAGCCAGGATCGGTCAGCCAGGGATATACTGATCCCGGAATGGCAGATCGTGGACCAGTCCGCAACAGATGCCAGGCCGGCTCGCACGATGCAGAAGACAAGATCATTGCAGATACGTTGATTGCAGAATATGTTGCACTGCTCCCCCCGCAGTGTAGCTGACCGCCGTCACCCGATACCACTGATCAGAAGCAGCAACAGAGCCGGGTAACTGTTCAATGATATAGCGCGGCTGTGGGGCTGTCGTCAGAAAGGCTGACTGTCCGGTCTGACTGCCATAAATTATCGTGTTCTCACCCGTCTGCCAATTAACCAGCATACTGTCCCAGGGCGTGTCATGCAGCGACAGACTAGCGCATAAACCCAGATCACAAGTGGCTGAAAAGACTGTGTCTGCGTTGATATATTGTGCGATATGCTGTTCACCATCACGCAATGCTGCTTCAGCGGCCTGAAATGCCTGATGCATCTGATGCAGGTTCATCGCCATGCGCGTCTGTAATACCATCGTCCGGGTACCACTGATTCCCAGCAGCATCAGAATCAGCAATAAAACCAGCGCCGTGATCAGCACCAATCCATTGGCCCGGGGCAGCATATCATTCACAAAAGCGTGCTCTGACTTGGTCAGCCAATGACGCGACCAACCTTCAGAACCTGCGGTAACACACGAATCTGACGTAATACGTCCGCCAGATGTTTACGATCCCGCACCATCAGGGTAAAGCGCAGGCGCGAACTGAGTCCATCACGCTCTTCACTGCGCACATCTTCAATATTGGAGCCACTATCCGCAATTACCGCCGCGACCGTCGCCAGCATACCGCGCTGGTTGCCGACGTCCACCCGTAACGTGGTGTGAAATTCGCCACTGACCTGCTGATCCCACTGCACCTCCAGCCAGTCTTTACCACGGCGACGAAAATCGCTCGAATTCGGGCAATGCTGATGGTGCACCAACATGCCACGCCCACGACTGAAAATCGCAATAATCGGATCACCCGGCACCGGGCCACAACACCGGGCAAAATGAATCAGCATCCCCTCGCCGCCCTGGATACTCAGGGGGGCAGCAACCCGGGTTTGGGTCTGATCGTTCGGAAACACCATCAGCCGCGCAGCCAACGCGGCAGAACGATTACCCAGGCCAATATCCTGTTGCAGCTCTGATATATCGACATACCCCAGCTCATGCAACATCGCAGCCTGTCGTGCTGGTTCTACCTGTGCCGGCTGCATGCCAAGGCAACTGAGTTCATGTTCCAGCAGGCGTTGCCCCAATGCAACCGCTTCGGTGACCTCTAAATGTTTTAGATAAGTGCGAATACCAGTACGGGCCCTGCCAGTCATGGCAAGATCAAGCCAACCAGGCTTCGGTGTGGCAGTCTGTTTGGTGATGATCTCTACCGTTTGTCCGTTGCGTAACTGACTGCGTAGTGGTGCCAATTGCTGATCAACCCGCGCCGCAACACAATGGTTGCCGATATTGGAGTGTATCGCATACGCAAAGTCGATCACTGTGGCCCCACGCGGTAACTCCACAATCTGTCCGAGCGGTGTAAACACGTAGACTTCATCTGGGTACAGGTCAACCTTGACATTCTCCAGAAACTCCATGGAGTCACCGGTATTCTGTTGCACTTCTAATAAGTTGCGCAGCCACTTGGCTGCAGCATCTGCCGTCGCTGAACCCTGACGTTCACCCTTATATTGCCAGTGCGCGGCGATACCCTGTTCAGCCAGTAAATGCATCGCATGGGTGCGAATCTGAATTTCAATCGGCAGCCCCTGCGGGCCCATCAGAACCGTATGCAGTGACTGATAACCATTCGCCTTGGGAATCGCAATATAATCTTTGAATTTACCCGGCATCGGGCGATACAGATTATGCACAGCCCCCAGCACGCGGTAACAGGTATCAACCTGATCAACAATCACGCGAAACGCATACACATCAACCAGCTCAGAAAAACGACATTTCTTTAACTGCATCTTTTTATAGGTGCTGTATGCCCGCTTTTCCCGCCCCCTGACTTCCGCCGACAAGCCATCCTTCGCTAAACGCTCAGATAAAATCCGGGTAATATCGTCAATCCACTCACGTCGATTACCACGCCGGCGTTGCAGTGTTTCACGCACCACCTGATAACGTCGCGGCCAGTGCGCTGCCATCGCCAGCTCTTCCAACTCATGGCGAATATTGTTAATCCCTAGGCGATTCGCGATTGGAATATAGATATCAAGTGTTTCACGCGCAATACGCCGGGTCTTGGCCGGTGGCATCACCTCCAGCGTACGCATATTATGCAGCCGGTCCGCCAGCTTAATCAGAATAACGCGCATATCCTGAGTCATCGCCAGCATCATCTTGCGAAAATTTTCTGCCTGAGCTTCTGCACGAGAACGAAATTTCAGATGTGTCAGCTTGCTGACACCATCCACCATCTCAACGACTTCATCTGCAAATACCTGCTTGAGCGTCGCTTTGGTGATAGCAGTGTCTTCGATCACATCATGCAGAATGGCCGCCATCAGACAATGATGATCCATGCGCATCTGCACCAGAATGGCAGCAACAGCAACCGGATGGTAGATATAGGCTTCGCCGGATAAGCGGGTCTGACCCTCATGTGCTTCGGCAGCAAACAGGTAGGCGCGATAAACTTCGCGAATTTCGGCGGGGCTGAGATACACCTCCATTGCCTGACACAGATCGCTGATCCGCATCGGTGCAACGGGTGAAAGTTGAATAGGCATAACGCTCTGAAAAAATTAGCGGAATGCAGAAAGGCCGGAAGGACTAATGGGGCTGGATATGTAAATGGCCTGATGCAATCCTGGTGAACGGATAGACCTGATCACCAATACATTTCGGCACCTGCTTCATATGCTTACGCAAACTGAACTGTCTGACATGGCCGCTGCCCTGTACAACCTTACCCGGGACAGTGACTGTATCCCCCAGATGCAAAATCACGACATCATCTGGTTGCAGTTCCGGTACGGAAATTTCGATTTCGGTGCCCTCACGTAACACCCAGATATTTGCCAGGTTAGGATTAAGCGCATTTTTCAGGCCGACATTGTTGCTGATATTACCGGCCTGCAACAACCATTTACGCGTACCGAACGAAAATAAAAACAACAGAGAAGCCGGCACAACACGACCAGCCAACAGACTGGCGGTAATTCCGATCAGCTCAAAAACAGCCAGCGGCGTCTTACGCTCCGCCGAATCGGTATGACGTAGTATGCGGTAATAGTGATAACCGTTGTAACCAAGCAACGGCAGGCTGATCAGTGACATCGGTGGAAAAAACCAGCTACCGGCAGCTGCAAAGGCCAGTACATACCAGGCAACCTGCTGGTAATGATGCAACTCACCCACGTCATCAAATACACGACTGGTACGCCAAGCCAGCTTATTGCGACGCTGGTGCTGGTCTGTCAGTGCCATATGCTGTAAATCTTCAGCATAATCAGCCTTTTGTCTGTAATGACGCACTGCAGCACTCACCATACCACCAGCAAGTAACGGCACCAGCAAACCAAATTGAATCATACTAAATGCAATCCACCTGAATGGATATCCGGCCTGAAGCTCGGGTACTAGGGGGCGTTCTCAATCAGCTTCAAGGCTTGATTTTGGCCCTTTTCTGCGCTGACTGCGTTGCAATTCGTCGCAATAGAACGACCTATTACTCCTCATTGCGCCTTGTCAGCACAAAAAATGACTCAAAATCATTTCCACTCAGCTAATTGAGAACACCCCCTAGGAAACGGGAGCTTAACCCTTAATATAACTGCCGGGGACTAATCAGCTGCGGCAGTTGCCGGTTGTTGCTCCTGCGTCACACGTTCAGCTGTCCGCTTTTCACGTACAGCATTAATTTTTTCCATAGTCTTATCTTTCAGTTGCTTAGTCTTTTCAACAAGACGCTCACGCGTAGGTACATCTTTATACAAATAAGTAGCAGCTGCCCCAAGCGCAGCACCGACAGCGAAACTAACGGGAAAGGCCATAAAAATCTCCTGGAGTATTATCAAATTCAGTTAGTCATACGGCATGTTACGCATTCAACTAGAGTTTAGAGCGAACGGGTCTGCCCAAGCCTCGTTGTATGGGCTTGGTTT
>JAHDCB010000115.1 GCA_020630035.1 Gammaproteobacteria bacterium | reverse complement strand
CACCCTGACAGGCCTTATTTTTATTGGGGTTTTTATATCAGCGGGAATTGCTGCTATTTTTTCATGCTGATGTCAGCTGTGTCATCAGAGTCGCTAAGGGTAACACACAGATTTGTTCTGGTAATTGGTAGCATTCGTCACCACTGTAGACGACGAATTTTGCAGTCGGTTGAATGTCCGCACAGGCGAGATAAAAGCCCTTGCTGAGTTTGGGGGCCGAGGTTCGCTTGATTTCGATTGCCCAGAGCTGGTCTTTAAATTGCAAAACCAGGTCAATTTCGGCACCGGCTGCTGTCCGATAAAATGTAGCTTCGGTATCGCCCGGGGCAGCAGACAGAATATTTTCTATAACGAAGCCTTCCCAACTGTCGCCGGACTTCGGGTGGCTGAGCAAGCTGTCATAGTCGCTGATTTGCAGCAGGCTGTGCATCAGGCCGCTGTCGCGCAGATACACCTTGGGTGATTTCACCAGGCGCTTGCCGGTATTGTTGCGCCAGGGAGGTAGTCGGCGTACCAGCAACAGGTCAACCAGCAGATCCAGATAGTTACTGATGGTTTTGTTACTGACCCCAAGGCTGCGCCCTAAGCTGGTATGATTCAGCAGCTCACCATGCAGGTGGGCCAGCATGGTCCAGAAGCGCCGCAGGGTTTCCGCCGGAATGCGTGGCCCGAACTGAGGTATGTCTCGTTCTAAGTAGGTGCGGATAAAATTACGTCGCCAGATTTGGCTGTAACGTTCGCTTCTGCTGAGAAAGCTATCCGGAAATCCGCCGCGCAGCCATAAACTCTGCCACTGGTCCGCACCCACTTCGTTCAGGTTAAAAGGGTACAGCTCAATATACGCAATACGCCCGGCCAGTGTCTCGCCGGTCTGCTGCAATAATTCTATTGAGGCTGAACCCAGGACTAAAAACCGGCAGTGTGTCTGACCTTGTCGGCGATACTGGTCGATCAGTCCGCGTAACGTCTGGAACAGCTCCGGCATTCGGTGGATTTCATCCAGGATAATCAGTTTATTCTGGTATTGATGTAGATAATGTTCCGGGTCGACCAGTTTGCTGCGATCCCGGGGAGATTCCAGATCAAGGTACAGTGATGATTGATCTTCCCCAACTGCATGTGCCAGTGTTGTCTTGCCTACCTGGCGTGGTCCGAGTATCGCAAGTGCTGGAAATTCTTCTGCCAGCAGAGCGATTTCATGGCATTTTTTACGTGAAATCATCCTTGTAATTATGAATTATTATTCCTGAATTGCAAGGAGAAAATACCGATAGCAATTAACTAAGTGACTGTTTTTTAAATATTTAGTGGATATTTATTTATGCTGATTCGTCGTGGTACTTCAGCACTATCTGATTTTCGTTGCCTGAGACTGAAACAACAGGTTGCGGATATGCTGGGACAGGTCGTTTCCATCCAGGCCGAATTTGTCTATTTTGTGGCAACCCGGCAGGCCTTGTCGGCTGCAGATTCAGCCATATTAGATCAACTGCTGCTAGCTGAGTCTGATGCGACAATGCCGACAGGTACCTTGTTTTTGGTTGTACCACGTCCCGGCACATTCTCGGCCTGGTCATCGCGGGCGACGGATATTGTGCAGCTATGTGGCTTGTCAGCGGTTTCCCGGGTGGAGCGCGGCATCGCTTTTGTGCTCACAGGCGCCGCCTGTGATGATGATCAGTGGCGGAGCGTTGCTGATCTGTTACACGACCGGATGACAGAAACAGTATTACCTGACGTGGCTGCGGCGGATGCGTTGTTTGCGCAGGCTGTACCGGCGGCACTGAGCCGGGTAGACATCTTACAGGGCGGAGCGACAGCCTTGCGGCAGGCAGATGCTGACCTGGGGCTGGCGTTGTCAGCAGATGAGATTGATTATCTTCTGGCTTGCTTCCGTCAGCTGGGGCGTAATCCGACGGATGTGGAGCTCATGATGTTTGCGCAGGCAAACTCAGAACATTGTCGGCATAAAATCTTCAATGCAGACTGGGTGATAGATGGCGTCAAAAAGACTCGGTCTTTATTTGATATGATCCGGCATACGACAGCACAATCACCGGACGGTGTCCTGTCGGCTTACAAAGATAATGCTGCAGTGATTGCCGGGCGTATCGGACAGCGCTTTTTCCCGGATGCTGCGGGTGTCTATGCGGCGCATGCAGAACAGGTGCCGATTCTGTTGAAGGTAGAAACGCACAACCATCCGACGGCGATCTCACCGGGTCCTGGTGCGGCAACCGGTTCAGGTGGTGAAATTCGCGATGAGGGTGCTACTGGCATTGGTGCCAAGCCGAAGGCTGGTTTGTGTGGTTTTTCGGTATCCAACCTGCGTATTCCGGATTTTGTGCAACCCTGGGAACAGAACTTCGGCAAGCCGGCCCGAATGGCCTCTGCCCTGGAGATTATGCTGGATGGTCCGATTGGGGCAGCGGCATTCAACAATGAATTTGGTCGTCCGAATCTGACCGGCTACTTCCGGACATTTGAATTATCGATTGCAGGCGACCTGCGGGGTTACCACAAGCCGATTATGCTGGCCGGTGGGCTGGGTAATGTCCGTCCGCAACATATCGAAAAGAAGGCATTCCCGGCAGGTACGCCACTCGTGGTATTGGGTGGTCCGGCAATGTTGATCGGGTTAGGTGGTGGAGCAGCCTCCTCAGTAGCTGCTGGCACCTCAGATGAGGCACTGGATTTTGCTTCGGTACAACGTGCGAATCCGGAAATGGAGCGGCGTTGCCAGGAGGTGATTGATCAATGCTGGCAACGTGGTGATGACAACCCGATCCTGTTTATTCACGATGTTGGCGCGGGTGGACTATCGAACGCCTTGCCAGAGCTGATTCATGATGGTGGCTGTGGTGGGCGGTTTGATTTGCGACAGGTGCCGAACGCGGATCTGAGCCTGTCGCCGTTGCAGATCTGGTGCAATGAAGCGCAGGAGCGATATGTCCTGGCGATTGCCGCAGAACAGTTAGCGGCGTTTGCTGCCTTGTGTCAGCGGGAGCGGTGCCCGTATGCGGTGGTGGGTCAGGCAACAGCAGACCAGACGATTGTGCTGGACGATCCACAGTTTGCGAATCGTCCGATTGATTTGCCACTGGATATGTTTCTGGGTAAGCCACCCAAAATGGTGCGACAAGTGAACTCGGTTGCACCTTATCAGGGCGCGCTTGACCTGGCTACGGTCTCCCTGTCGGAAGCGGCAAAACGGGTGCTACGTTTACCGACCGTGGCGAGCAAGTCTTTCCTGATTACGATTGGTGATCGATCAATTACCGGCCTGGTGGTGCGTGATCAGATGGTGGGCCCCTGGCAGGTGCCAGTGGCAGATGTGGCAGTGACCGCGAATGATTTTTGTGGTGTGGCCGGAGAAGCGATGGCGATGGGGGAACGCACGCCGCTGGCACTATTAAATGCCCCGGCATCAGGCCGGATGGCGATCGGTGAAGCGATTACCAATATTGCTGCGGCTGATATTGCGCAACTGAGCGACATCAAATTATCTGCAAACTGGATGGCTGCAGCTGGTGCCCCGGGTGAGGATGCACAGTTGTTTGCGATGGTCGAGGCGGTTGGCATGACGTTGTGCCCGGCACTTGGTATTGCGATACCAGTTGGTAAAGACTCACTCTCAATGCGCACCGTCTGGCAGCAGGATGGTGCGGAACGCAGCATGGCGGCGCCCGTATCACTGATCATCTCCGCATTTGCCCCGGTAACTGATGTACGACGGACATTAACGCCACAATTGCGTCTGGATTGTGGGCCGACAACACTGATACTGATTGACCTGGGGGCCGGGCAAAATCGACTCGGCGCCAGTGCCCTGGCGCAGGTATATGCTGATATCGGCCAGACTGGTGCGGATCTGGATAATGCGGAACACTTGAAGTCCTTGTTTGCGGTGATACAGCAATTGAAACAGGATAGTCGATTGCTCGCCTACCATGACCGGTCAGATGGTGGGCTGTTGACTACCTTATGTGAAATGGCGTTTGCCGGACGTTGCGGCTTGCAGATCGACCTGACTGGTCTGGATACAGATAGCCTGGCGGTATTATTCAATGAAGAACTGGGTGTGGTCATCCAGGTACGGCAGACAGAGCAGGAGATTGTACTGGCGCAGTTAGTGCAGGCCGGATTGGGTGCTTACAGTCACTGCATTGGTGCACCTCAGGCTGACCAGCAGGTTCAGATCCTGCAAGATGATAAGGTCTTGTGGCAGACCACCCGGATGGCATTGCAACAGTACTGGTCAGAAACCAGCTACCAGATGCAGCGATTACGCGATCATCCCGACTGTGCGGATGAAGAATTTGCCCGGATTACTGCTCAGGATGCCGGATTGAATGCACGCTTGAGCTTTGACCCGCAGGCATCCCTGCCGTTAATTGGCGGTACTGCACCTCGTATCGCGGTTCTGCGTGAGCAGGGTGTGAATGGGCAGACCGAGATGGCAGCAGCCTTCCACAAGGCCGGGTTCAGTTGTGTGGATGTGCATATGTCAGACATCCTGGCCGGAGAGACCACACTGGATGAGTTCCATGGTCTGGTGGCTTGTGGAGGCTTCAGTTATGGCGACGTGTTGGGCGCAGGTACTGGCTGGGCGAGTGCAATCTTGTTTAATGCGCGCGCGCGCGATCAGTTTGCGACTTTTTTTGCCCGCCCGGATACCTTTACCCTCGGCGTGTGTAATGGTTGCCAGATGTTGGCACAATTACGCGAGCTGATTCCGGGCACCGAACACTGGCCGCGTTTTGTCCATAACCGATCAGCGCAATTTGAAGCGCGATTGGTACAGGTCGCGATCCAGGAATCGCCCTCCATGTTGTTCACCGGAATGATTGGCAGCCAGCTACCGGTTGTGGTCGCACATGGTGAAGGACGTACCGAGTTTCCTGATGCAGCAGACTTACAGGCAGCTTGGGTAACACTGCGTTACGTGGAACATGATGGTACGGTTGCGGCACGTTATCCGGCGAACCCGAATGGTTCACCGGCGGGTATTACCGGCTTGTGTAATGCTGATGGACGGGTGAATATCATGATGCCGCATCCTGAGCGCGTGGTGCGCACAGTGCAGCATAGCTGGCACCCGGCGGATTGGGGAGAAAATGCACCCTGGTTACGCCTGTTTTATAATGCACGTCACTGGCTGCAATAGTCAGGGGCGTTCTCAATCTAAGGATTCCCCGCAGCTTGCTGCGGGGACAAAACAATGGGGGATTCCAAAGGGGGAGAGGCGTAGCTCTCGCCCACGATTCAAATTTGATTCAGCTGCAAGGCTTGATTTCGGCCCTTTGCTACCCAGCTCACTCAGAAGGGTGTGATTCAAATTAATGTGGCGTAATAGCTGGGGCACATAAAATTCGTTTCGGCGTTACCCGTCAGGGTCTTCTCCGAGGGTCGCCAGAATACCCGTCCATGGGGGCTCGGCTGCGGCCATCCA
>JAHDCB010000001.1 GCA_020630035.1 Gammaproteobacteria bacterium | reverse complement strand
CACCCTGACAGGCCTTATTTTTATTGGGGTTTTTATATCAGCGGGAATTGCTGTCTGACTGACTGACTGACCATCGCCTCTAATTGCTTGCGACTGCCCTGCAAAGCGGCCCGTTTTTTATGGAAACCTCTGACCCAGGGGATCATGGCATGGCCCACTACGGTAACAACAGCGGCATTATACAAAAGCATGGCACCAGCAACACCCATTCCCGCCACAAACACACCACAAACACACACAACACCTGGAATAATGGATAAAAACGTGCCTCTATCTAAGTCAACTTTCATTTGCCGGGCCAAATCCAGCAGTGTAATCAGCTGCGTGAGCCTACCACCCATCAGAACAACAGCCGCTGTATCCAAAGCAACAGTTGATGCACCACTAATGGAAACAGACACATCCGCTTTTTTTAATGCGATCGCGTCATTGATACCGTCACCGACAAAACAAAGCGACCGACCCTCTGCACGTAGTTGATCAATAATCTCCGCCTTCCCATGTGGCAAAACACTTGCATAATACTTTCCAATACCCAGTTTGCTTGCCAACGCCTGAGTCGGACCAGCATGGTCGCCAGAAATAATAATAACCTCTATACCTCTCATCTGCAGAGCATGAATCATCGCCTGAGCTTCCGGTCGCTCCACATGCATCAGCTCCAATGCGCCCTGTACCTGTCCATCAATGGCAACATAGATCCACGAAGCACCGTAAGGCGACACACCAGGCAACCTGAGATGTTCAGATAGCTCAAGACCCTCTCGCTCCATCAGGCGCTGACTCCCCAGAATAATTCGGCGTCCATCAATCTGGACACTGAGACCGAGTCCAAGTCGACAAGCAGCAGACTGAATGGGGAACAGGTCTAGCTGATAATGTTCAGCTGCCTCCAGAACAGCACGGGCAATAGGGTGACTTTGTCCAGCTTCTGCAGAAGCCGCCAGACGCAGTATCTCATCAGGATCCTGGCCAGGCAGCACGACAATACGCCCTATTTCCGGGTGTTCTTCAGTCAGAGTACCAGTCTTATCAAACACAAAGGTATCCACCTGACTCAGCAACTCCAGCGAGCGCCCGTCCTTTACCAAGACATCAGAGGCAGAAGCAACTCCCAGATAATTAAGGATAGTGAGTGGCGCAGCAGTCCTCATATGGTAACCAAAAGCAGCATAATTGATCGCCAAGGCCTGCTGTAGCCCCATCAGAGCAAATGCCGCCACGCTGATTGCCAAGGTCGGCCTAGCGCCCAAATCCACAATGCGCTCACCTCGGGCCACAACCATAGACTTAAACTCATCCGTGGTACGCAGGTATTGTTCTATCTGCTCCGCTATCGTTTCAACGCCGGTACGCTCAACCCGCAGTTCCAGATACCCTTCAACCACAATTGTTGACGCCAGAACGTCATCTCCAAGGCACTTGGCAAGTGGCTGACTTTCACCTGTCAGCATACGCTGATCTAACAGTGCCTCTCCTGCAATCACTGCACCATCCACAGGAACAACCTGGCCAGCAGCCACCACGATGACATCATTCTTCATAACATCGTTATACGCTACATCAACCACACCCTCACTTGTAATACGATGCACATGGTGTGGCCGACTGGTATAAACCGCTGCAAAGTGGCCTCGCACTTTACTTTCGGTCATCATCAGCAGTCGGCGACTGGAATGGTACAGACACTGAGTCAGCGAAATCAGCACAAAATGCCCGGAAGTCACGATGATCGCTGCGCTGGAAAGATCAATGATCGCAACTGCAACACGCTCTCGGTGCCTGATCAGCCTAATAGCATCTGTGATGATAGAAGCCGCTGAAGCACCAATAAAAGGCATTGCAAGCAAACCAGCACCAGGGGTGCCCACCGCTGCCAGAATGGAGAGAGTAAGACCACTCCCAGCCAATAATAAGCGACGATTAGACTCAAAAACACCATGAACACCATGGACAGACTGCAACCAGATTGAGTCAGCCGGTGTTTCCTGAGAGGAAGTTATTTCGGTGAGAGTAGCACGAGAAGCTAGTTGCGATTTTATTCGAACACCTCGATAGGCTTGATAAGCTGACTGCGCTACTGCACCAGAAGCCAACAATGCCAGCAGATTATAACCTATAAAAAACACTATAACTCCTATAAAACTCAGGTCGCCTGGTGTACCCCAAACACCTGAATTTTTTATCGCTCAAGTGCACTAGCCCATATCATCATCCGCAACTCATCATGATTATCATGAATAGGATAGTGCACAGTAAAACGGTTATCCCATAATAGCAAACCACCTTCGCTCCAGCGAAAGCGGCAGCTAAAACGGTGATCCTCTAACAACTTAAATAAATACTCAAGCAACGCATGACTCTCAGCAAGAGTCATACCTTCAAATTGCGTTACAAACATAGTATTAACAAACAACCCTTCTTTCCCGGTTATTGGGTGTTTACGGACAACCGGATGTGTAGCATTAAACTGGACATCAACCTCACCACTATAATCGTGATACATATGAACTGCTTTCAGGTCACGCAATATCGCCTGCATTTTCGGAGACAGCGCCTCAAAGGCCGCAATAGAACTGACAAAACAGGTATCCCCACCAATAGTCGGAAGAACCTTAGCATGCAATAAAGAAACATAGCCAGGTGTTGTGTTCCAGGTAAAGTCCGCATGCCAACTACCCCCACCGAAAATAGTATTTTTTTTATTTGGCTCACGTTTAACTTCAAGCACGCCAGGGCAATCAGCATATTGTGTCTGTTCAATCGGGTGTATAAAAGATGGACCGAACCGTTGAGCTAACTCTCGTAGCGAAAATCGATCAAACGACTGCTCAGGAAAGTAAAGCACAAGATGGTCAGCCAAAGCCATCTCAACAGAATGCAATACTTCATCAGATAAGCTACGTAAATCGACACCGTCAATAACAGCACCAATTGTTGGGGTTAATGGGGATATCTGCATGTTACTCACTCTCAAGCCCCATCGCATGGGCATAGTTCAATTGAAATAAATGTGGCCCATATTCACTAACGCTTGGCTTATCCGGGTTGATCATAAACCGGCCTTGACGATAACCACGAGACTGCAAGCCACGCTGCACTGATTCACAGATTGAAGCATCTTCTTCCCAGATCGTACTCCAGAGATAGTTCCATCGATCCGACTTCAGTACTTGGCTGGGATGCATCAGAGTGATGTTTGTCCGCAATGTGAGATCCGTCTTGGCCGGATGATAAACCACCGCAGAAAAAGATTGCTCACCTGGTAACAAAAAAAACGCTGTATTAGGCCACAACCGCCAAGTGATCGCCATTTGAGATGATTCTGATTCAGTTATGGTATAAGCACCTTCTTCAAGACTTTTAATTTTCCCACTACCTTTGATCCAATAACCAGACATGTTCCATTCGTAAGTATGAATATCGACCATTTTGGCATACGCCGGATGGACGACTTCAACATGATAATTTTCCAGGCTATTTTCTGACAATACCTTCCAGTTAGTATGTAGTCTTGCTCTGGGATAATGGCTAGAATCAATTTCAGAAGAAACCACTAAGTCACGCCAACCAGGTACGTTTTCTTTGATATCATCAAACAAATTGCCCGGCAAATCTTCCAGTGACGATGCAGACGGATCCAGATTGACGAATACAAAACCCAGCATTTCTGCTGTCTGAATCGGGCTTAAGGAGTGATCTGCCAGGTCAAAACAAGGCTGGTTACAATAACGGACAGATTTAAGTTTACCACTAAAGTCGTAACTCCAGTTATGATAAGGACAAACAATACGGGATTTAATACACCCAGAACCTTCAAGTAACTCATGCGCCCGGTGCTGACAAACATTATAAAAACCCTTAATCTGACTATCCTGACTACGAATAACGAAAACATTCTGGTCAGCAATCTGCGCAGTCACATAAGAACCGACCGACTTCAGCTGGCTAGTATGTGCAACTAATTGCCAGGTTTTGTAAAAAATATTTTCTTTCTCAGCATCAAAAACAGCTTGGTCATGATAATAGAACCCCGGCAAAGTAGGAGAGTGACATGGATCTGAATTAATTGGCTTAAAGTCCATATGATTTTTCCATACTGGGTAGTTATTTTGCATAATTTTCCTACTATTTTTGCCAAAAAAGCATTTTATTCGTCAGATAATTCGCCTTAATCAGCTCATACCAAACATAATCAATTACAGACCGGTTCTGCCAATAAAAACTCACAGGCATAATAACCATCATCTTCTAATCCCGCAGTATCAACCTGCCTTTGATGCAATTGATTAATAGCCCACTCCTGTTCTTGCGAGTTTGCAAACCGACGAGCCTGCTTCAGCGGGCCGCCTATCCGACGCAACTGATAGCCATAACGCTTAAATAGCTGCTCCAGCGTATCCGGGTAGAATGTTCGGTATACCGTAAAGGCAAACAGTGGTAATCGCTGGCTTTGCTGTATCATAGGTAATATTTCTGCAAAAAAAGCATCACCGATATAGGCTAGTGAACCAACAGCAAGATATAAGTCAATCTGCGGAATGATTGTTCTGAGTTCAGGGGGCAATACACCCTGACTGGTATCAAAGCAAAAAGCTTGTTCACATAAACACATGCGCTCGGCAAATTCCATTGCCGGTTGTGAGATATCGGTCAAATAGAACTTCAGAGGTGTCTGTGAACATTTATTCTGATCAAAGAACTGTTTAATTTCAGCTTGGGTACGTGTCCTGACTTTTCCATTCTGCACAAAAAAATCGGTGAGCCTGTCAAGAGTCATATCCTCTAACAATAATAGAGAGGGCATAATGCCATAGGATGCACCGAGATCCAGAACATTAACCGGGCACTGCAACCGCTGTGACTGTTCAGCCAGTATCGAATGCAAATGTTTGCATGCAAAGTCCGGAACCTGATAGGTATTTTCTCTGGAAAACAACAAGTACTCAGCCGGAGTGGACTGCTGATAAACAGAAGACCAATCGTTTTTTTTGCCGAGATCTATCATATTGCTGCCTATAGTTGCCAATTCAGAGTTCGGAGCGGCCGTGACAGACTATCCAGATGAATACCGTGCTTTAGTGCCACGATAATGCCAGCAGCCTCAGCATAGTTTCGCACCGGAATCACTCGATCAAACGGCAGATGTTCATGCGTAACATGCAAGATAGTTTCATTTTCCTGCACAGCAATCACAGGAATACCATGTGTTTGTGCCTGTAATACTGGCAAACCACCCAAACAAGACGCCGGCATCACCACCGCCAGTAGATTATGAATATTGAGAATATCCCTGACAATACTGCCTCTGTCAGGGTTAATCTGTGGTGACTGATGCAAACCAACCAGGATACAGGCAAGGCCTGTCGTGGAAACCATTTCACCAGCTCCCCTGGCATCAACAACAGGGTCAATTGCATCGTCTTTAAAATTGATGAGAGGTGCATGCGCAGCAGGTAACCCGAACCTTCGCATCAGTAAGTGAGAAATAATAGCCTCCACACCACCCACAGGGTTAGGTGCTGCACCAGCAAAGTGTTGACGATATAGCTCAGCAGGCAGGTTTTGTACATTAGTTGTCACTGCAATAGCATTCGCACCCTTGGCAACCAGTTTTTCACACGCATCGAATAAAACTTCCGGATTACGCACCGTGCCCACAAACGCTCCGGCTTCATTGCGCTCACAAGCTGTATGAATATGCTCATCAGTTACAATACAGTCAATGATATTGACCCCATAAATAGCCCGGACCGCATTAACCACATTAAATAAGATATCGAGGTGAGCAGCCTCAGTTTTTTCGATAATCAAGCCAACTTTATTCGCATTCGGAAGATGAAAATCTACCTGACCTCGGCAGAATAGATCAATAGCATGGCCTTCAGCGTATACCACATTAGGTTGCAGATTGATAAAATTAGAAGCATTAACAGTGTTAGGGTTAGTAATCAGATAGTCTGATACAGCTGCCAATAGATTGTTAGCTGGCGTTGCATCAGCAGCATAACCGCCAATACTGCAACCAATACCAGTCGGCACAATATTCAACACTGCCTGCTTACCCGGATAGGCCATGGGCTGACCCAAACTCGGATAGCCATCTAATGGATCTGCATAACAAGTCGCCTCAACAGTCACACACTCAGGAGTAGCTGCACTAATGTACCAGCGGATCACATTAGAGCCGACTGCTTTCTCAATACCAGCAATAAGCGACTGAGTATCGGTGAACGTTGATTTACTAATGGTATAACGGTGGTTTGAAATCATTATTTAAGCGTATCCGTATCGTACAAATTAAAATTATTGTATGCGCTGGGCATAAAGTGCGTTATAAAATGGCAAACAAGCTGCATGGAGAATTTCCAGGTGAGCCGGTAATGTCATATTTTTATCTCTATAAGGTAAAAAAGTAGTGGAGTGTTCTAGAGTTCGATACCAGGTTCTAGCCCAGGCGGGGTCTGTTTTTCGCAAACCTGGAGACCAAGACAGCATGGATTCTGAAAAAGCGAACCCCAGTAACTGACTCAGCTTTTGTAGCACCTCACGAGGGTTTTTCAATAAATCAGCAGAATCTAACACAATAGGTGTTTTGCCGGTCAGCTCCTGCACCTGTAAGAACAAACGATATAAGTCCTCCAGGCCCACTTCGCTCATCCTGAAAATCTTCTTCGATTGATAAATAGCTTGCCTAGATAAAAGAATTTCTGCAGGGGAACGTATCAAAAAAAAGCTTCGGAGCTGTTTCAACCAACTCAGATCCCTATCCTGACGCACATTATTTGCCGTATGTTTCTGAAAAGAAAAATCTTTATCCGGCGGCAAATTGCCTGTCATATGTTGAATCACTACATCGTAGTCAGTTTCATGATGCGCCAGTATGGTTTCACGATCTGGGTGGTCAAAGCCTGCGACAGATAAGTAGGGTGCATACAATGGCTCATCCTGCGCCAGACACTTTGTATGTTGCTGGAAGGCACGTAGTAGTAGGGTAGAGCGGCTCCGGGCACAAGTCCACATCGCAATATGCATATTATTTTCCATTTATCGTAGCAATTTAGCGGCTGAGTACGAAATATCGTATGATGACCCACAACACAATGACAGCAACCAGAAACCAGCCGACCCGGTCAACCCACTGGCGTAGCTTATGCTCCAGGCCAGTACCGCCCCAGGCCATCAGCAAGGCAACCAGATAAAAACGGGCACCGCGCCCGATACAAGAGGCCAGAACAAACGGCAGAAACGCCATGTGCATTGCGCCGGCGGCAATGGTAAACACCTTGTAGGGCACCGGCGAAAAACCTGCAATCAGCACTGCCCAGAAGCCCCAGCTAGTAAACCAGCCCCGAGCCTGCTGGTAATACTCAGCATAGCCGCCTTCCAGCAGAGGGAGCACCCAATCCAGCGCCCATAAACCAATAAAGTACCCCAGAATGCCGCCAAGGACCGACATCAGGGTCGTCAGGGTTGCAAAAAAAAGTGCTCGATGAGGCTGTGCCAGACTCATCGGCATCAACATGACGTCCGGTGGAACGAGAAAAAAAGAAGACTCAGCAAAGCTGACACCAGCCAGTGCCCAAGGCGCCTTTGGATGGCGTGACCAGGTCATGGCTTTGTCATACAGCGCAGAAAATATCGACATGTTTTTATAACCTGAGGGAACTTCTGAAAACGCGATGAACACAGCAAAAACGAGGCGAAAAAACGTCGTGTATCCAGCATACATGAGCATTTTTTAGCGACGGATTTGCAAGCGGAATAGTTTTCAGAAGCCTCCCAATTCAAGATGTATGATGTAACACATTATGCCCAACCGTATCCATACCTTGCCTTCTCTGCTGATCAATCAGATTGCTGCGGGCGAGGTCGTCGAACGGCCAGCTTCAGTCATCAAAGAGCTGGTCGAAAACAGTTTAGACGCGCATGCAGATCAGATTGATGTCTCTGTCCAACAAGGCGGCATTAAACTAATCCGTGTCCGTGATAACGGCCACGGCCTGTATCAGCATGATCTGGCGTTAGCACTGGCGCGCCATGCAACCAGCAAGGTGGCCTCTCTGGAGGATCTGGAACAGATCAGCAGCATGGGTTTTCGTGGTGAGGCGCTGCCCAGCATCGCAGCTGTTTCACGTCTGACGCTGACATCCTGCGAACAGGACGATGATCATGCGTGGCAAATTACGTCAGACATATCTGAGCCAAAACCTGCGGCGCACCCGGTAGGCACAACGATTGAGGTGCGGGATTTATTCTATAACATCCCGGCTCGCCGCAAGTTCTTAAAGACAGAGCGCACTGAGTTCAGCCATATCGAGCAGATGTTACGCCGTTTTGCCGTCGCACGGCCAGAAGTCGGCTTTACACTACAACATAATACTCGAACCGTGTTTAATGCTGACGCAGCAACAGACGACCCCGCACGCCGGCGGCGCCTGGCAGCACTGCTCGGTGAGCAGTTTGTGGCTCAATCTCTGCCACTGGATCAGACTGCCGCCGGTTTGCGACTGCACGGCTATCTGGCTCGCGCCACCTTTTCACGCAGCCAGACTGATATGCAATACTTTTTTGTCAATCAGCGCCTGGTGCGCGATAAGGTCGTCAGTCATGCCGTACGTCAGGCATTTCAGGATGTGTTGTATCAGGGGCGACACCCGGCATATGTGCTGTTTCTGACCCTGAACCCCACTTGTGTGGATGTGAATGTCCATCCGACGAAACAGGAAGTCCGCTTTCGCGAAGGCCGACTGGTACATGATTTTATCTTTCGCACCTTACATCGGGTTCTGGCCGATGAGCGCCCGCAGCCTGAGTCAGACGCCAGCATCCCAGCAGTCGCGCCACCTCCCACCCGGCAGGTCAATGAGCCAGGTGCAGCCGCCTATCAGGCAACGCTGGACTGGCAGCGGCCCAGTACACCAACAACAGCAATACCACCTGACCCACCTCGGGTAACACCGCATATCCCCACACCGGAGCCAGCCGCAGCGTCGGCCGCTATACCACCACTCGGCTTTGCCCTGGCACAGCTGCATGGCGTATACATTCTGGCGCAGAATGCACAAGGCCTGATTCTGGTCGATATGCACGCGGCCCATGAACGTATCACCTATGAGCGACTGAAACAAACTCAGTCAACTGCGGACATTCCATCGCAGCCATTGCTGGTGCCAGTCACTGTGGCAGTCAGCACCCGAGAAGCTGATCTGGCCGGGCAACACCAGGCAACCTGCCATACACTTGGCCTGGTGGTTGATCAGATCGGCCAGCAAAGTCTGGTCATCCGCGCATTACCGGCACTGCTAGGTGATGCTGATGCAGAAAAGTTGTTACGCGACTTGTTGGCAGACCTGAACGCACAGGGACGTACAGACCGATTGCAGACTGATATCAACCAGGTACTATCAACCATCGCCTGTCACTCGTCCGTACGAGCAAACCGGCAATTAACTGTGGCCGAAATGAATGCGCTGTTACGCGATGTTGAGAGCACAGAACGGGCCGGGCAATGTAATCATGGCCGCCCGACCTGGACGCAGGTATCCATGCAGGCACTGGACAAACTGTTTCTGCGCGGCCGATGAAGCCGCCGGCGGTTTTTTTAACCGGCCCGACCGCTTCTGGTAAGACAGCTCTGGCGATGCAGCTATATGCTCGTCTGCCGGTCGAAATAATCAGCGTGGATTCCGCACTAGTGTATCGCGGTATGGATATCGGCACTGCTAAGCCAACACCGACTGAACTGACACAGGTGCCACATCACCTGATTGACATTCGCGACATTCCGGAAACCTATTCAGCCGCACAATTCCGACAGGATGCCCTCGGTTGTATGGCGGATATTACACAACGCGGGCGTATACCATTGCTGGTTGGCGGTACTGGGTTGTATTTTCGGGCACTACGCGACGGCTTATCACCCCTGCCGGCAGCCGACCCGATATTACGCCGCAAGCTGCAACAACGACTGACAACACAAGGCCTGAATGGCTTACACACTGAATTAGCCCGGGTCGATCCAGCTACAGCAGCACGCGTACAGGACAGCCAGCGCGTGTTACGTGCCCTGGAGGTCTGGTATAAAACGCAGACACCTCTGAGCAAGTTGCAAACACGGCCGACACCACCGGCGCCTTATCAGATCCTGACCCTGATCTGCACACCAACTACGCGCGACCTGCTGCATCAATGCATCCATGAACGATTCGCGCGTATGTTGGCACTTGGTCTGGAAGAAGAAGTCGCCAGACTGATGACACATCCTGAACTAAGTCCTGAACTCCCGGCCCTGCGCGCAGTCGGATACCGCCAGATGTGGGCTTATCTGGCTGGTGATGGCACCCGCTTCGATATGATTACACGCAGCGAGGCCGCTACCCGGCAACTGGCGAAACGCCAACTAACCTGGCTACGAACTGAAGCAGCAGCGCACTGGCTACCGGAAACAGCAGCAGCACAATTGGATTGTGCATTACACCTCATTGGTCAGTTCAGTAACAACATCTGACTAATTATCAGAAAAAAAGGAGGTTTTCTGATAACTTAGGGTTGTAAAAGCTGACAATCGTCACCACATAGTGGCCCTCATCACTGGTGTATAGTAACCAGTACATTGTCAGCTTTAGGGAACGCTCCCAATGAGCAGGCCCCTGGCTGGCATACTGTCTTTTTAACCTAAGGGCATCTCTGAAAATATCGTGAACACGCAATTTTCGGGGGTTCCCCTGACTATGAGGAGTCGTCATGGCGCCCAACAAGGGGCACAATCTTCAGGATCCATTCCTTAACGCACTGCGTAAAGAACATATTCCGGTATCCATCTTTCTGGTTAATGGAATTAAACTGCAAGGCACTATTGAATCATTTGATCAGTTCGTCATATTGCTGAAAAGCCATACGAGCCAGATCATTTACAAGCATGCGATCTCAACCGTCGTACCAGCTTACAATCTTCCTACCGAGCAGTTTTTATATACGCGGAATGGATCGGGCGCTGAGTCATCGGACGACTATTAAAGCGGCAGTCAGTCCCGACTGCATCCCTGATTGATAGCAGAACTCCCACACCTTGTGTGGGAGTTTCTCGTATCTGAAACTGGGACCTGATCTTCGTGGAGCAGCATCGCCCACAATCTCCGGATCACCGGACCTTACTCGTCCATACCTGTCAGCGTCACACGACGCCGGATATGGCGCGGCTGCATGAATTTCAAGAACTGGCGCAGTCTGCTGGTGCTGAAATTTGTGGCATCTATACGGTCACTTGCCGACACCCCAACCCTAAACTTTATCTGGGCGCGGGCAAGGTTGCAGAAATAGCCCGCCAGATTGAGACAGCCAACATCCGCTTGGTGATTTTTAATCATGCACTGACCCCAAGCCAGGAGCGCAACCTGGAACAAGCTCTATCATGTCGTGTACTAGACCGTACCGGGCTGATTCTGGATATTTTTGCGCAACGCGCCCGATCTCATGAAGGCAAGTTACAGGTTGAACTGGCACAGTCAGAGCACCTGGCAACCCGCCTGGTACGTGGCTGGACACACCTGGAACGCCAAAAGGGTGGCATTGGCCTGCGTGGGCCGGGTGAAACACAACTGGAAACCGACCGCCGCCTGCTGGGGCAACGCATCAATCAGATTCGCAAGCGGTTGCTGCGAGTTGAAAATCAACGCAGTCAGGGACGCCGGGCACGCCAGCGAGCGTCACTATCGACTGTTGCTCTGGTAGGCTATACAAACGTCGGCAAATCAACTCTATTCAATACGCTGACTCAGGCACAGGTGGTCGCACGGGATCAGTTGTTTGCGACCCTGGATCCCACCTTACGTCGTGCGTACCTGCCGAACGATCAACCCTTTATTCTGGCAGATACGGTCGGTTTTATCTCTGATCTACCACATAATCTGGTCGCTGCCTTCAAGAGCACACTACAGGAAGTCGTGGAGGCAGATATTCTGCTGCATGTAGTGGATGCTGCCAGCCCGAATCGGGACGAACAGATGGCAGATGTCGAGCAGGTTTTAGACGACATCGGGGCCGCGTCTTTACCGAAGCTGGTCGTATATAACAAAGTCGACCAACTGGCGCAGCCAGTGACAAAAATCGCCCGGGATCAAACAGATACCATCTCAGCAGTCTGGCTATCTGCGCAACAAAATCAAGGCATGGCACTGTTACAACAAGCGCTGCAGGAGCGCCTGTCACAACGGTGGATACAAAGCACGATACAATTAACTGCGGATCAGGGACGATTGCGGGCACAACTGTATCAGTTGGGTAGTGTCGTGCATGAAGCCGCTACCGCAGCAGGTGGCTGGGAGATACGGGTCAGATTGAGCCCGGCAGATGATGCACGCCTGCGCAAAAATCCCGAAATCCGGATGGTAGGCCCACCATAACGTCACTATCCAATATTTCTGGCAGAAAATACTACAAAATAACGCCACTCTGGGCGCAGCTGCTGAATGGCACAAGGTAGTCCACCATGCTGACAAAAACTACTATTCCGATACTACTCAGCAACCTGCTGCTGAGTAATGTTCTGTCCGCCGCATCGGGCGACGGGCTGATCGCCGACAATACTGCTGGCACGACACTCACATTACAAGACCAAATCATTGAGATCACCGGTGGCACCACCCAAGGCGGCAACCTGTTGCACAGCTTTCGCGAATTCAATGTTGAGACTGGCCAGACGGCTGACTTCCAGGCCGCAGCGAATACCCAAAACATCATCAGCCGGGTGACCGGCTCGAACGAGAGCTGGATCGACGGCAACATCAAAAGCACCACCAGCAACGCGAACCTGTACCTGGTCAATCCGAACGGCATCGTCATGGGCGAAAACGCCAGTCTGGATGTGAACGGTGCCTTTCATGCGAGCACAGCTGATTATGTCACCTTGGCAGATGGACAACGGTTGTATGCCGATACCAACAAGGACATGACCCTGACTGTTGCCGCACCGGAAGCGTTTGGCTTTCTGGATGCGAGCGTTGGCCAAATCCAGATCAATGGCAGCCAGTTGCGTGTCGCTGATGGTCAGGCGGTCAACCTGGTCGGTGGCGAAATCGAAATCACCTCAGAGGCAAAACTTGAGGCCGCTGGTGGACGTGTCGACCTGATTACGGTGGACTCAGCCGGTGAAGTGCAACTCACACCGGATCGGATCCATAACACTACAACACCGGCAGATATCATCTTTGAGAATAGCCAGGCCAACGTCAGCAACCAGGCCAACAGTACCACGCTTGGCAGAATACGAGCACAAGGTGCTAGGATCACTGCGTCTGACAGCTTCCTGCGGGCAGATAACAACAGTGGCATGGATGCAACAGTGCATGATGGCGTAGCATTGCAGGCTGAAACAATTGAATTTTCTTATTCACAAATCACAACGATTGTGAATAGTACTGGCCAGGGCAGCTCTATCCGACTGAATGCCACCGAGCAGGTGGTGCTGAACAACGCAAGCAGAATCAATTTGGGAACACTCAGTGAGGCCATGAATGCCGGCAATAGTGGCAATCTAGTAATTGCAGCACCGACGATCACCTTAGCGGATGAGACAGCGATCATCGCTGCAACCAAAGGCAGAGGCCAGGGTGGCTCTGTTCGGCTGCAGGCCACCGATCAGGTAATGCTGAACAAGAGCTTCATCACTACCGACACAGAAAGTGTGGCTACGAATGCGGGCAACAGTGGTGATCTGGAGATTGCAGCGCCGACGATCACCTTAGCGGATAGGACAGTGATCACCGCTGCAACCGAGGGTGGCGGCCAGGGTGGCTCTATCCGACTGAATGCCACCGAGCAGGTGATGATGCTGAACAATAGCGGCATCACTATCGGCACAGAAAGTGTGGCTACGAATGCGGGCAACAGTGGTGATCTGGTGATTACAGCGCCGACGATCACCTTAGCGGATGAGACAGCGATCATCGCTGCAACCGAGGGCAGCGGCCAGGGTGGCTCTGTTCGACTGCAGGCTACCGAGCAGGTAATGCTGCACAAGAGCTTGATCGCTACCGGCACAGAAAGTGTGGCTACGAATGCGGGCAACAGTGGTGATCTGGTGATTACAGCACCGACGATCACCTTAGCGGATGGGGCAGTGATCATCGCTGCAACCGAGGGCAGCGGCCAGGGTGGTTCTGTTCGACTGCAAGCCACCGATCAAGTAATACTGAACAAGAGCGGCATCACTATCGGCACAGACAGTGTGGCCACAAATGCCGGTAAGGGGGGTAATCTGGAGATTGCAGCGCCGACGATCACCTTAGCGGATGAGACAGCGATCAGCGCTATAACCAAGGGCAGCGGCCAGGGTGGCTCTGTTCAACTGCAGGCTACCAAGCAGGTAATGCTGAACAAGAGCTTGATCGCTACCGGCACAGAAAGTGTGGCTACGAATGCGGGCAATAGTGGTGATCTGGTGATTACGGCACCGACGATCACCTTAGCGGATGAAGCAGTGATCATCGCTGCAACCGAGGGCAGCGGCCAGGGTGGTTCTGTTCGACTGCAGGCCACCGAGCAGGTAATACTGAACAAGAGCGGCATCACTATCGGCGCAGACAGTGTGGCTACGAACGCGGGCGACAGTGGTGATCTGGTGATTACAGCGCCGACAATCACCTTAGCAGATGCAGCAGCGATCACTGCTGCAACCGAGGGCAGCGGCCAAGGTGGCTCTGTCCGGCTGACAGCGGATGATCAGATTCGGCTCAGTGGCGAGCAAACCTGGATCAGCAGTTCTTCGCATGGCCCGGGTACCGCCGGCTCAGTGCAGATCCAGGCAGATAACCTGACGTTAGCAGAGGGTACCAGAATCGAATCAACCAGCGGGCTTAATTCCCCAGAGCCGTCTACAAATGCCTCAAAAACTGGTGCTGCAGGTCAAATCAGGATTGATCTGAGCGGCACCCTACACATGAGTGGCAACAGTCAGATCACGACATCGACGGCTGGTACCGGTGCTGCAGGAGATATCCGGATCGGTGAGCAAAGCCAACCGGCTATGTTATTTATGACGGGCGGCGCACAAATCACCTCAGGCAGCACCTCTGGCGCAGAAGACGCTGGTACTGCGGGCCATCTGGTGATTCTGACCGGTGAGAAGATTCAGATGCAGGGCAACAGCGCACTGACGACTGAATCTGAAAATGCCGGTGGTGGTGGTATCCAGGTTGAAACGCGCGATCTGTTACATTTGCAAGACAGTCGGATCGCCACCAGTGTCAAAGGCGGAGATGGTAAGGGGGGCGATATTCAGATTGACCCGGTGTTCGTGATTCTGGAAAACAGCCAGATACAGGCAAATGCACATGGTGGTGCCGGTGGTAATATCACCCTGGTAGCTGACTATCTGCTGCGATCCGGGCCATCAGTGATTGAGGCTTCATCGACACTATCAACTTCCGGTGAGATTGCGGTGCAAGCAGTGGATGTAGACGCGGGCAGTTTGCAAACCACAACTCAAGTTGCACCTCTGCAGGTCACCCAATGGAGGCAGGTTCCCTGTCACCTGCGCCGGGGTAAGATCAGCCGTCTGATCATGGCCGGCTATGATGCCCACCCGACTGCGATGGATGATGTGTTGTCTTCGTTGCCACTGTATACCACGCTACAACAATCACAACCAGCATCGCGCCTTGACCCCACCAGGCCGGTTGCACCACAGACCAGGTGGATGCCACCTGCAGCTCTGCTGAATACACAGCATGGCTATTTGTTAGCCAGCACCGGGACAGATGTCGGTTGCATGATGCTGTAACCGAGCCGATAGCAGCAGCTGACCCGTCAGGTGTCAGCAGTCCATGCCCAGGTTTGCCAGCCGCAGCACAACGGAAAATACAGCGCCAGCTGGATGGGACGGTGTTCCATCTGGCTTATGAGCTGCCCATACCGATATAGCTGATCCTGGTATTGTGCCTGTTGTTGCGCCATAAAATCTGCCAGCGACTGGCCGGCGCCGGGTTCGGCTGTTTTGTAGTCGATAATCCAGCGGGTACCAGCTTCATCGATGAAGGTACGATCAATCACATAGTGCCGGGCACCTGGTTGTTCCTCTGGCTGCTGCCAGGTCAGTGCCCATTCGCTGGCTACAGCCTGATGAGCTTGCAATATCCAGCGTCCGCGCGTATCGGTCAGGGTATTGTGCAATGCCCGGCAGACAGTGTCTGTGGCTGATGTCAGCTCAGCTGTCGTCACTCCCAGATGAGCCAGCCCGACCTGCAATGCCGGACGCAAATCGGTGAGTCGCTCAGGTGACCACTGATCCAGCCCTTCATGCCCGACTCGCTCCAGGTAACGGTGTACCAAGGTACCTATGTGGCGTGCCGTATCTGCCACCCAGGTCGAGGTCAGTTCAGCAGCAATGGACGTGTTACCAGGTGTTTGCTGTGACTGACGTTGCATCTGAGGTAACATGAGCTGCCAGTCTGCTGGCAGACGTTGTTCGGTACGCGCATGCAGCTTGGCCGCTGGCTCAGGTACCGCGTCTTGTTCAGCAAGGTTGGCGTAACAAGGTTCGGCAAGCGGCCAGAGGGTATGCAATAAGCTGCCTGCTGCTGGTCTGACTAGGCCGGTGTTGTTGCAGGTACCATGACCAAACAGGTGTAGCTGCTGCCGTGCCCGGGTCGCAGCCACATACAGCAGACGGACGGTTTCAAGTTGTTCCTGCTGCTGTTGTCGCTGCGCAATATAATCCGCTATCGGCTCTGCTGCGGTCGCAGCAGCTCGAATCGGCGCAATGAGTAAGGGTGCTGTGGACTGCGTACGTTCCTGCCAATACAACAGCTCTGATGTATTACGCCGCGTCCGGCGTCCCAGCCCTGGCAGAATCACCACGTCAAACTCCAGGCCTTTGGCGGCATGCAGTGTCATCAGTTGCACACACCCGTCGGCCTGTGGATCCGGCGCAGCATACAATCGTGCCAGTTGCTCGTCCAGGCCGGCACTATCCGGTAAGCCATGCGCCGGAACGATCTGCGCCAGCAGGTTGAAATAGGCCTGTGCATCCGCCACACCAGCAGCATCCGCCAGGGCGCAACCACCCAGGGCCAGCCAGGCACCTTCCACCAGTGTGCTCAGTGGCTGTCGTGCGCGATACGGTATGCATGGTTGCAGCAGACGTAACAAACGCTGCACCCGCTGCAGCCCGTCCGGGCTGAGCCGTGCCTGTACAACCGAGTGCTGTAACGCAGCATAGATCAGTGGTTCCGGACTCTCTGCTATGGTCAGCAGATCTGCCAGTGATAAGCCGACCCAAGGGGTGCGTAATAATGCCAACCAGGCCAGTCGATCCGCCGGATGCAGCAGGGCTCCGGTCAGGCTGCGCAAGTCCTGCACGACGGGCCGGTGTTGCAGCGGATCAACATCGACTGCCTGATAACGTATCTGCGTGCTGGCCAGGGCAGCTGCAATCGTTGTCAGGTGCTGACGGCTACGCACCAGCACTGCGATCTGCACCTTGGACTGCTGTTGCTGCACGGTGCGTATCAATGCCGCAATCTGCTGCGCTTCTGCCTCATCATCGCGTCCGATCTGCGGGTGCCAATGGACAGCATCCAGGGGTTCGGTAGCTTGTGCCGCCTGTGAAGGTGCGTAGGCTACCGCTCCCAGGTCAGGGTCCGCTCTGGTTGGAAACAACACCTGAAAGGTTTGATTAACCCAGTTCACAATGCCCGGTGTCGAGCGAAAATTCATTTGCAAGATCAGAGGTGTCAGGACAAGGTCGCCAAGCCCCTGGTCACGGGTGCGTAAATACAGTCCGACTTCGGCTTCGCGAAAGCGATAGATCGACTGCATCGGATCACCAACGACGAATAAGGTACGCCCATCGCCTGGTTGCCAACCTGTTGTCAGCAGACACAGCAGGCGATATTGACTGATAGAGGTATCCTGAAATTCGTCGATCAGGATATGTCGGATACGATGATCTAACACCAGGGCCAGATCGGTCGGAGCGGTTTCCGCACCCAGGGCCTGGATCGCCCGTTGTTGCAGCTCGGCAAAATCGACTTCACCTGTCGCCTGAAACACCAGGCGTAACTCAGCCGCTGCACGCAATAACACCACGCGCAGGTGGCCGAGTAAGGCGACCTGGTCTGCCTGATAACCTGTTGTCGGAAGATACGGTACCTGTGCTAATTGCGCTTGTAGCAACGGATTCGATGTCATTTCTACCAGAAGCGCCCGTATATCGGCCTTCGCCATCTGGCGTACCTGTCGCTCTTCAGCGGTCATGCCGGGTGTCTTCGGAGAAGGGAAGCCAACCCGTTTATCGACTGTTTTGCGCCACTCGCCGCGTACAGTCAGCAGGAGGGCCGCCAAGCCGCACCACCAATGCAGATGCGACCATTCCGGCAACAGTGATTCAGGCGGTTCAAGCCAGGCACGCAGTACATGATCTGCAGACACATGCAATGCCGCGAACCGAGCCAGACGAGTCGCCTGCGCCAGTAACGCCGGTTCCCAGGCTGTTACCAGGCGCTGTAGATCCTGTTCAATTTCAGCCTGCAGTGCTATCTCCAGCCGGGAAACATCCGGCAGTTGCAGGAGACTTGGCAACCATTGTTCACGCCGTGGTAACATCCGGCAGATCAGCCGTTCCAACTGGCCCGCTTGATTATCCAGGTGGCGCAGTACCGCGCTCAGATGCGGCGCCATATCCGCTTCTGTCAGACTGGCTAACGTGGCCCGTGCTGCCTGCTGATAAACAGGCCCGGCCTGTTCTGTGACCGCCGGTTGTGCACCTAATTCTGCCAGCACTGGCATTTGCCTGGTCAGCTCTGCTGCCAGGCTATCAAAGGTCTGCAATCGCAACCGGTGTGGGTTATCGCACAGATACCAGCCCTGTGCAGCATCCTGCTCACGCGCCGCCTGCGCCAATTGCCAGGTCAGAGCCTGATGCGGCGTCTCTGGCGATTCGGTATCTTTCCGGGCAAGGGCTGCCAGTACCCGTTGACGCATTTCGGCTGCGGCCTTACGCGTGAAGGTGATCGCTAGAATCTGCTCCGGCAGCGTTACCTGCGCCAGCAGACGCAGGTAACGCTGCGTCAGCAATTCGGTTTTACCCGACCCTGCCGGTGCTTGCACGATATACGATTCTGCCGGATTCAGTGCTGTACGTCGTTGTGCGTTATCTGTTATCAAGGTACCATCCAGGCAATAAGCCAACCGATAGAAAGTAACATTATTGTATTAATTTTTGCCAAAAATCGTATAATATCGCTACTATGGTATCACTTAGAACACCGCGCGAATTATTGGCTGAGTTATGTCAGGCCGTCAGAAAACGCAGAAAACAAATGCAGCTTAGCCAGGTCCGGCTGGCTGAGTTATCCGGCGTTTCTCTGTCCACCTTACGGAAATACGAACAAACCGGCCAGATCTCTCTGGCCTCTTTCATCAAGCTTTTGTTTGTACTGGAACTGGCGGACGACCTGATGACGCTGTTTTATGCTCAAGCGACACCCTACACGTCCATGGATGATTTGTTAAAAACCTTGCCATGACCAGTTTTCTACCCGCCACACAAGTCAAGGTGACATTACACTTTGATCAGGATACCACCCTATCGGTGGGCAGACTGGCAATCAAAGATCGGGTGATTTTTTTTGAATATGACCGGGAATTTATCCATTCCAGTTTGCAGATTTCGCCCTTCAGACTGCCCCTGAGAACCGGCTTGATACGTGCAGAACCGCACTTGTTTGAAGGTCTGTTCGGTGTGTTTAATGACAGCCTGCCGGACGGCTGGGGGCGCTTATTGCTGGACCGGAAGCTCAGATCGCGTCAGATTGACCCAGCTCGCTGTTCGCCATTAGATCGGTTATGTGCAGTCGGTCAGCAAGCAATAGGCGCCTTAACCTACCTGCCTGACTATAGCGATACAACACACCAGGATACCCTGCTGGATCTGTCCAGTCTGGCGGAACAAGCAGCCCTGATCCAGGGAGGCACTGAGTTTTCCGAACAGTTATTCCGACTGAACGGGTCATCCGCTGGTGCGCGGCCAAAGGTGCTGATTGGCCTGAACGAACAAGCCAGTCAGGTCATACCCGGGGTAGGTGATCTGCCGACCGGCTTTCAACACTGGATCGTTAAATTCAGCCACCTGTATGATGACCCGCAAGCCGGTCTGATTGAATACGCCTATGCCAGGATGGCACAACTGGCCGGTGTTGATGTACCAGAGGTACGGCTGTTACAGCAACGTTATTTTGCCACCCGGCGATTTGACCGGCAGCATAACCAGCGCCGCCACATTCTCAGTGCCTGTGGTTTATTACACGCAGACTTCAGAACGCCCTGTCTGGACTATCAGGATCTGATCAAGGCCTGTTTTGTCCTGACTCGATCTGTAAAAGAAGTCGAAAAGCTGTACCAGTTAGCCGTCTTCAACGTGTTGTCGCATAACCGGGATGATCATGCCAAAAACTTTTCATTCATCCTGGATAAAACCGGCACCTGGACCTTTTCACCGGCATACGACATCACCTATTCCTCTGGCCCGAATGGCGAACAAAGCACACTGCTGATGGGAGCAAGCCGACGATTTACACAACAACACCTGCTTGACCTGGCCAGGCTCGCTGATATCAAGCCCAACAAAGCAATAACAATCGTAGAACAAACCACACAGGCACTCAGCCAGTGGCACACCCTCGCTGCTGATCTTGGCATCAGGTCAAATACAATCAAGACCATTGCACAACATCATATCCTGCATCCCTGACAAATTTACCATGCCAATCGTCATAATGCCGGAGGTGCTGGCAACAATAGCCGCTCGACTATCTCGCCTTTTTGCAGATGCTGATCAATAATGTCGTCCAGATCGTTCTGATTATCATAGCGATACCAGATACCCTGCGGGTAGATCACCAACACCGGACCGTGTTGACAACGGTTCAGACACCCGGCACTGTTGATACGAATGGCACGTGGATCAGAAAATACTGCTTTACAGCGTTGTTTGACATAATTCCGGGCAGCCTGAGCATCACATCGCTGGCACGACTGACGGACAGAATCACGCAGATTGGTACAGAAAAACACATGTTGCTGGTAATAGCGCATACAGACTCTGAGGAAGATTAAACCATGCAATGGTGGGGAAAAATTATCGGTGCCTTTTTCGGGCACCTGTTCGGCGGCTTCTGGGGAGCCATATTCGGTGCGATATTAGGTCATCAGTTTGATCGGGGTTGGCGTCAGATCCCGCTGCATCAGTTTCAGCACCCGTTTAACTTTACCAGCCGGGAACAAGTCGAGACGGTCTTTTTTCGGGCGACCTTCCAGATCATGGGCAAACTAGCCAAGGCAGACGGTCAGATCAGCCCGGCCGAAATCCGCCTGGCTGAACAGGTAATCGCACAACTGGGCCTGAGTGCAGCACAGCGTGCCAATGCGATTCGATTGTTTAATGAAGGCAAAGCAGACCAATGCGATCTGCACGCCCGTCTACGCGAGCTGGGTCAGGTCTGCCGAGGCAGGCCGGGCCTGCTGCAAACCTTCCTGGAAATACAATTACACGCCGCCTACGCAGACGGTCAACTGCATACCGCAGAAGATCAGTTGTTATTGCAGATCTGTGCCAGCCTGGGGGTCAGTGAACAACACTACCGGCGCATGGAGCGGATGGTACAAGCCGGACGCGGCTTCCATCAACAGGGACAAACCACCCGATCAGAACCATCAACAGCTGACGCCTATGCCTTACTGGGTATCAGCCCGCAGGCCTCAGTCGCAGAAATCAAGCGTGCTTACCGGCGGCTGCTCAGCCAACACCACCCGGATAAGCTGGTCTCCAAAGGTCTGCCGGAAGACATGATGCAAGTGGCTGCGAAAAAAACCCATGAGATCAAGCAAGCCTACGAAGTCATTCGGCGCGAACGTCACTTTTAGCGAGAATCCGGATGAAGATCATTATTCTGGGTGCAGGTCAGGTCGGCACCACCATTGCACGTAATCTTGCCAGCGAAGCGAACGATATCACCATCGTCGATCACAACAACGACCTGCTGCAGGAACTCCAGGACCGGCTGGATATCCGCACGATCCAGGGACAGGCATCACACCCGCATATACTGCAACAGGCCGGGGCAGAAGATGCCGACATGATCATTGCCGTCACTCATAGCGACGAAACCAACATGGTGGCCTGCCAGGCGGCCTGGACCTTATTCCACACCCCGACCAAGATTGCCCGGGTGCGGGAACCGGAATACCTGAAATATCCAAACCTGTTCTCACAACAGGCCCTGCCAGTCGACGTGCTGATCAGCCCGGAACAATTAGTAACCGATTATATCCTGCGGCTGATACAACACCCGGGAGCGCTACAAGTGCTGGACTTTGCACAAGGCAAGGTACGGCTGGTCGCACTCCGTGCCTACCACGGCGGCCCGCTGGTCGGCCATGCACTGCGCGAACTCAACCAACATCTGCGCGGTGAAAAGGCCCGGGTGGTCGCGATTTATCGTAAAGACCGGGCGATAGAACCTACCGGTGACACCTGTATTGAAGTCGACGACGAAGTCTTTTTTCTGGCAGCCGCCAACCATATTGCTGCCGTGATGCGTGAATTACGCCGGGCGGAAAAGCCGTTTCGCCGCCTGATGTTTGCCGGCGGCGGCAATATCGGACGCCGACTGGCTGCGGCGCTGGAATCCGACTACCAGGTCAAGTTGATAGAACATGACCTCCACCACGCACAACAGATTGCCGAACAACTGGCGCAAACCATCGTGCTGCATGGCGATGCAGCCGACGAAGAACTGCTGCTTGAAGAAAATATTGAACATACTGACGTGTTCTGCGCAGTCACAGACGACGACGAAGTGAATATCTTATCCGCAATGCTGGCAAAACGCCTGGGAGCGCGGAAGGTGATGGCACTGATCAACCGTGCTGCGTATGTTGATCTGGTGCAATCAGGCAGCATCGACATCGCAATCTCACCCCAGCAGGCCACCATTGGCTCCCTGCTGACCCACGTGCGACGTGGTGATGTCGCTGCAGTGCATGCCTTACGCCGGGGCGCAGCCGAAGCGATTGAAGCCGTCGCCCACGGCGATGCAGAAACCTCGCGCGTGGTCGGACGACGGATAGACGACCTACGCCTGCCGGAAGAAGCCCGGATTGGTGCCATTGTGCGCCAGGATCAGGTCCTTATTGCGCATCACGACACCCGCATCGAAGCTGAAGACCACCTGATATTGTTTGTGACTGATAAACGCAAAATCGCAACCGTTGAGCGCCTGTTTCAGGTCGGCGTCACCTTTTTATAACCCATCAGCGCATTGAGAACGCCCCCTAGATGTCCTCACCCATCCAGCGCATCCTCGGTATCTTACTCACCTTCTTCAGCCTGACCCTGCTACCTCCGCTGGGGCTGGCAATTTACGATGCAGATAACACAGCGACTGCATTTGCCACTGCATTTACCCTGACCCTCAGTATCGGGCTGATCAGCTGGCTGCCAGTGATCCGGCCACGGCGCGAAATGCAATTGCGTGACGGCTTTATTATCGTGGCCATGTTCTGGCTGGTACTCACCGCCACCGGCTCCCTGCCATTCATGTTGGCACATGAACCAGAACTATCCGTTATCGACGCACTGTTTGAATCTGTCTCTGGACTGACCACCACAGGTGCAACCGTCATCACCCAGCTTGATGACCTGCCACGTTCTATCCTGTACTACCGCCAGCAGCTGCAATGGCTCGGTGGGATGGGCATCATCGTCTTAGCGGTGGCGGTATTGCCGCTACTGGGCATCGGTGGCATGCAACTCTACCGGGCAGAAACACCCGGGCCGATGAAAGATGCAAAACTGACCCCGCGTATTACCGAAACCGCGAAGGCCTTGTGGTTAATTTATCTTAGCCTGACCCTAATTTGCGCCGTCGCCTATTGGGCCGCCGGGATGAGCGTGTTTGATGCGTTAGGCCATGCGTATGCAACCATCGCCATCGGCGGCTTTTCAACCCACGATGCCAGCCTCGGCCATTTTGCCAGCCCGGCAATACAGGCTGTCGCAATCATCTTTATGCTGCTGGCAGCGATCAACTTCTCATTACACTTTGTCGCCCTGCGCCGCCGCAACCTGCGTATCTACTGGCAAGACGCCGAATGTCGGCTGTACGTCTCGCTATTAAGCCTGGTGGTACTCGGCACCATCATCGGGCTACTACTGACCAACCCGGGCACAGCCTGGCAGACCAATGTCAGCCAGGGCCTGTTTCAGGCAGTATCAATCGCAACCACCGCCGGATTTACCACCGCCGAGTGGCACCAGTGGCCAGCCTTTATCACCATCCTGCTGCTATTCAGCAGCTTTATCGGTGGCTGTGCTGGTTCAACGGGCGGCGGCATGAAGGTCATCCGCATCCTGTTGTTATTCAAACAAGGCATGCGCGAGATCATGCGCCTGATCCATCCCAGCGCCCAACTGCCCCTGCGCATCGGCGACAAGGTGATCTCAACCCGGATTGTTGGCGCTGTCTGGGGGTTTTTCGCCCTGTATGTCGCCAGCTTCAGCCTGATCTACCTGAGCCTGGCAGCGACCGGTCTGGATCTGATCACCGCATTCAGCGCGACGGCTGCCAGTATCAACAACCTCGGGCCAGGACTCGGCCAGGTAGGGTCACACTATGCTGACCTGCCAGATATCAGCAAGGGCATCCTGTGCTTTGCGATGCTGCTCGGGCGACTCGAAATCTTCACCCTGCTGGTCTTACTCTCACCAGCCTTCTGGCGCCGCTAACACAGACGATGACCAACACCAGAACATTTATCTGGCCAGAACCCTTTCCACCCACCTGGGCAACCGACTGGGGTGAGGATATCTACGGCCTGTATGCTGGCTTTATGCTTGGAACAGCACACCAACGCTGCCGCTGGATACCACCAGGCCGATTCATGATGGGATCACCACCAGATGAACCCGAACGCAATACTGATGAAACACCACATCTGGTGACCCTGAGTCAAGGCTACTGGCTGGCCGACACAGCGTGCACACAAGCCCTCTGGCAGGCAGTGACCGGTGACAACCCGGCCCATTTTCAGCATGACCTGCAAAACCCGGTCGAACAAATTAGTTGGGACCATGTACACATCTTTTTGCAACAACTGAATGCCCGGGTACCCGAGCTAGCTGTCGGACTACCCACTGAAGCACAGTGGGAATATGCCTGTCGGGCCGGCACTACCACACCATTTTCATTTGGTCAGACAATCACGACGCATCAAGCCAATTATGATGGTAATTATCCGTATACCGATGGACAAAAGGGTGAGTACCGGGAACAAACTATACCGGTTAAGGCATTACCTGCAAATCCGTGGGGTTTATATCAGATGCACGGCAATGTATGGGAATGGTGTGCCGACTGGTACGCAGAATATGATGTATCACAGTCTGTGGATCCCACAGGCCCTGCAACGGGCGAGTATCGCGTGGTGCGCGGTGGCTCCTGGATCGGCGTTGCCGGGGGGTTGCGTTCGGCCTGCCGCAGCAGGGGCGGGCCCGACGACCGGTTCGGCAGCCTGGGCTTCCGGATTGCCCCAGGTCAGGTCAGGTCAGCGGCGGAGCCGCGATAGATTTGTTGTTGTCTGACCAGCAGCGGCGGAGCCGCGCGCATGTCAGCAACAACAAACAAGAAGGCACCGTGATAGCGGTGCCTTCAAAAAATTTTTGCGTCTTGCCAGGTTTTGCCATGCCATTTGCATTTTTCAAGGTTGATGCGGTAACACCAGATGACGGCCAGAAACTGTTAAATACATTCTGTCACCAGCATCGCGTTGTCACCGTAGAAAAACATTTGGTCAGTCAAGGACTGGAAAGCTTCTGGGCAATCTGTGTCACCTATATCACAAGTGATACCCCACCACAGCAACGCTCATCCAGGCGTGACCGGATTGATTACCGGGAAGTGTTAAGCCCGGAAGACTTTACAACTTATGCCGAACTAAGAAGTCTGCGCAAGAACCTGGCGCAACAGGAAGGTGTACCAGCCTATGCCTTGTTTACCCACGAACAACTGGCCACTATGGTCACGCAACGAGTCCGCAACCTGACACAACTGGGCGAAATTGAGGGTGTCGGTACAGCCCGCTTAGAAAAATATGGTGTTGCCTTTTTAAACTGTTTGCAGCAAACCAGCTCCGGAAGCACTCAACATGCGCCGACACGCCATCTCACTGACTGAGATCGCCAGCTACACCAACCTGCTACAGGCAACATACAAGGCAGCACGCAGCAAGCGACACAGACCGGATGTTGCTGCTTTTCTCGCTGACCTGGATCACCAACTCGCGCACCTCAGCACTGCCATTTTGCAAGATCAGGTACCACATAATGCCTATCGCAGCTTTTACATTCGAGATCCGAAAAAACGCCTGATTCATGCCCCCTGTTTTGCAGACCGGGTCTTACATCATGCTATTCTGAACCAAACAGAGTCTATCTTTGAGCGTCTGCTGCTACCCGGTTGCTATGCCTGCCGTCCTGGCAAGGGGGTGCATCGTGCAGTCACACAAGTACAACGTAATCTGCAACGGTTTGACTGGTACGTCAAGGTAGATATCGCAGGTTATTTTCCGAGTGTGGATCATGCCAGCCTACTGAAATTGCTGGCGCGGCATTTCAAAGGCCAACCATTTTTGTACCTGTTAACCCGAATTATCCACGGCTATCAGGCGCAACCAGGCAAAGGATTACCGATTGGTTCCTTAACCTCCCAACATTTTGCCAATCTCTACCTAAGTGGTGCCGACCGCTATCTGATTGAGCAATCGGCTGTACGCGCCCAGGTGCGTTACATGGACGATATCATCTGGTGGTGCCATGACAAAATAGCCGCACGCGATACACTAAAACAACTCACCGACTATCTGCACCAACACAGACAATTGCTGATCAAACCAAACCCTGTTATCAATCGCAGCCGTCAGGGCGTCAGCTATTGTGGCTATCGCATTCTGCCAGGTGCCATCCGCCTGAGTCCCCGCAAAAAACGTCGTTATCACACATTACGTACCACTTACGAACAACAATGGCAGCAAGGCATACTGGATGACCTGGCGCTACAACAAGCGTTAAATTCGGTATACGCCATGACACAACATGCAGACAGCCGTGCCTGGCGACAAAACCACTTGCAAAAATACCCGGATTTCGTGTCTGATAGCATCGGGTGACTGTCAGCAATCACGCCGGGCGTGGTGCGCGGTGGCTCCTGGATCAACAATGCCAGGAGGTTGCGTTCAGCCTACCGCAACAGGAACAGGCCCGACAACCGGAACAACAACCAGGGCTTCCGGATTGCCCCAGCTCAGATCAACCTGATCTGACCAGACAGTTATCCTGCCCGACAAGATGTCGGCAAAAAGTAAATGCCTGCCAGCCGGTGAGTAAGCATCAAGCTGAAAGCCTGTTGGCCTGGCGACTACTGTAAAAAAACCACAATGCTGATGAGCTGCGTGGCCCTGATACCAATGGGTATTTATCATATTTCAGAATAAGAGGCCGTGATATGACTTGGCGTATCTTCTTTGACCAACTGCTTGCTTTTCTCGAAATCAGCCGGAAAACGGTAATACTGCAACACCCTGTCCCTGAGTTAAAAGCAGACCTGCAACAATGGTACCAGAGCTGGGGTTCAAAACAGCAACAGACTATTAAAGTAAAAGTTGAAGTGCTTCAGGAACAAGTTTCCAGCACGTCCGAACCAGAAAAAATCATTGCAGCAGCCATAAAAAATGACAAAGACCTGTCCGGTTTAAACGATATCAAACTGGATAACGAATTTTATATTGAGATTGAAAACAGGATTGTCGATTATCTCACAATAAAAAACCCATCTTATGCTGAAGTCACACAAACGTTATTGGATGAGTTTTCACAACGTCTGGGGTGCAAGCCGGAGCCAAAAGAGATTGCTTACAATATCGTCCGTAAGCCGTCTGATAGTAAAAATCACATCCAGGCATGCCTGCTACGGTTTAAGTCTGCGTTCGTCAAGACCGTCGAAGATTGGATTAAGCGAGGAAAAAGGCCTGAAGCCGACTGGGGATACCAGATGTGGCATGTATTTTGTACCTTATTATTATTGATTGTTAATTCAGACGCTGCAAAAAGCCGCTTACGCAAACCTGATGGGAATACCACATTACCCGGCCTGGAGATCGACATAGGCCATGACTTTATTTTACCCATTGTCAATGGTAGACTTTCCAAGACCTTCCCGCATATCGATGTCAGCAAAAACGTAATATACGAAAATGAGATTGAAGTTGAAAAAAGAGATATACAAGATAACAAAACACCGGTCTACCCACTACCACACGCTTACGGGATTACCGATAGCACAAAACAGGCGATGAAAAGTCTGTTATTGCAAATCTATCAGGAATTAGACAACACACAACAAATAGGGCCTATCGAAGATACGATTCAAACCATACAACAAATTCTGGAGGACAAAAAAGCAGAAGAAAAACTATCTTATTACATTAAGGTGGAAAAAAATTATTTTACCGATCCAACCTGGATTGCAGCATTATGTGAAATAGATAAAAGGCTGTCTTCCGCAATGCTCATATTCAGCGTGATCAACCAGGGAACCGGTACAATCAGCGGCTTATTACTCATGGAAGATGGCGCCTGCCAACAATATGTGAATGGCATGCTCAAACAAATTGAACGTCTGCAGCGGAGTGACTGATGCCACGTCCACCTGAATTACCTACCGACACGATTGAGTTGGGCAATGACGCACAACCACTACCGCATGAATTAACAGCAGAGGCAGCACTCGCCGTACGAGCCGCCTATGCCGCCAACCGTCCCTTGCTGGTACGTGGTGAGCCCGGTGTTGGTAAAACTCAGTTAGCAGCAGCCGTGGCCAAGGCTTGGAGCTGGCAACTGATCCACAAAACACTCGATTCACACACCGAAAGTCACGATCTGTTGTATACGTTTGATGACATCGCCCGGCTGGGTGAAGCACAATTACTGGCACACAACCCGACTGCGGATGCGGCACAAATCTTACAACCCGCTCGTTACCTGAGCCCGGGACCATTATGGTGGGCACTTGACTGGACGAGTGCCGCACAGGCTCATCAGACCTGTGCCTTTAACACGACCGGGCCAGCACACCCTGATACCACCCCGGCGGGCGTGGTGGTCGTACTGGACGAGATAGACAAGGCGGAGTCTGACGTACCGAATGGCTTGCTGGAAACTCTCGGACAAGGCAGTTTTCAGGTGCCATATCGCCGGGAACGCATCTGCCAGACCGGGGTTGCACCACTGGTGATCATCACCACGAATGAAGAGCGCGAGTTACCGCCGGCCTTTGTGCGCCGCTGCTGGGTACTGGCCCTTGCTCTGCCGGACAAAGAAACCGATTTTGTCGCTCAGCTGAGTCGGCGTGGTCGAGCACACTTTGCCACCACGATCCATGATGAAACACTGTACGCTGATGCCGCCAGCCAGTTATGGCATAGTCGTGCCGATGCCCATAGCCAAGGCTTGCCGCTGCCGGGCCAGGCTGAATATCTGGATTTATTACGCGCACTCAGCACACTGGCACAGGATGCAAAGACCCAGCGAGCATTATTTAATCAGGCCAAACAATATGTATTAGACAAACACCAGACTGGCAGTCACTATGGATAACCATCCGCAGAGCGGCTGAGCTATGTCATCTCATTTACGCTGGTATGGCGATCTGATTCGGGCTCATGTCACCTTGCCGGAAGCAAATCCGGATCATCTGGCTGCACAATTGGGATTTTGCCGCCGGCAGACAGCTCCGATAACAGAAACACCCGCTTTACCGACACCCGCCCTTGATCATCTGGTTGATGAGACCAGCCACGACACAACAGCACCTGATACCGATATACGACGCTGGTCTGCTGTGTGTGTCACACATTACGTCGACAAACAGATCAATCCACCTGTCATCCCTGACCCAGAATCAACAAAAGAAGACCGGGCACCTATTGATGCGTTATTACAGCGCGGGCAGGAGGGCGAACGATTAGCATCACCTACCTTATGTCGTGATGCGCAGATCCACAACCAACTGCTGCGTCAGATACGGCGTTTACAGCCAGGCCGCCGACTGCATCTGAGACGTGCCGTACGCCAGATTGCACGCGGGCAACCTCTGCGGCGAATACCATATCAGGCTCGACCACGCTGGCCGCGTATGCTGCACGTCTGGCGCAATACCCGACGCGAGCTGACCCCGTTGCAGGCTGACTATGCACAAATCCAGCGCCAGGTGCGACAACAGCTGGGCGCACAACGTATCCGGTTAACCACCTTTCGGCGTGGCTCCGACACCACACACCAGAATAAGTCGCCACACCAGTCACCTCAGCCAGGAGATGCGATACTGGTGCTGGATGAGCTGCATACCACTCACTGGGCAACTCTCAGCCGTATCTGGCAGGCACAACAGATTCCTGTGTATAGCCTGAAGATAGCCGGGCCTGCACCGGGTCTGTATCCGATTCAACCCGAAGTACCTCCTACCAGCACCGTCTCTGCCACGCAGATCAGCACGCAAACAGAACAGTTACTCGCCATCACCAGTGCTGCCTTGTTTGTCGAACCTGCCCTACTGCGCACCATCCGTCAGTTGTTTCCTGATATATCTGCCGCTGCTGAAGTTAACGTGTGGCAACACGCCGCTGTGTGCGCCACTTATGATGGTTATTGCCTGCGCACTGACCAAGCAATTTATTATCAGGAACGTTTTGCTGAACTGCCGAATACCATCAAACACCAGATCGGCAAAGCTATCCTGACACACCACACCTACTGGTTGACTGAACCACGTCACGAAGAAGTCCACCGACTACACCAACTCGGCGTACCCTTACCAACAACAGTCATCCAAGCCTGTGACCATTTTTTTCACCAGCTATGCACCCATCAGCAACAAGGTAGTGCACCAACAGAGACCAAAAACTGGCTAACACAGACCGGACACCGGCAACATCTGTTACTCAGAACCCAAACCAGACCTGCCTACGCACAAGCATATTTAACCGCCCACAGCGACGAATTACGCACACACCCGGAACGCTGGCCACCAGGGCTATCCACTGATTACTGGCCGCTGGTACACAACCAGACATATCAACCGCACGACTGCTGGTTGGTGGAAGATACTGACGGCATCAGGCTACAGTCTGATCCGCAGCCCGGTAATCCGATTCTACAGCTACAGCATGACGGTAATCTGTATCTGACCGGTGTCGATACAACCTTACCCATACAGCCGATTGCGCCCACAATATCACCTCAGACTCTACGCCTCGGTAATGCCGAGAAGACTGAGAATTGGATATTACACACTGCTTCTGCAGACTATACGCTGAGCAGAATCCAAAGACCTGTTTGGGCCCACCGGATGGGACGCGATCAATCCGGTCTGTA
>JAHDCB010000114.1 GCA_020630035.1 Gammaproteobacteria bacterium | reverse complement strand
AGGACGGGTATTCTGGCGACCCTCGGAGAGCAGATCAGAATAACGCTTGCCAGAACACCTGTGGTAGCAAATCACCACATCAGTTTGAATCGCACCCCCTTTGGTCGTGGGTGAGGTTTCATACCTCGCCCACGATTTAATTTGATCCGGCAAAATGATCATAGCCAGCACCGAGTGGACAGGATGATCCATTTGGTAGCGTCATACTGAGTGTGGTTGCCGCAGTGATTTCGCCGATGCAGGTGATCGGTAGTGCAAGATCGCGTGCGATCTGTTGTATCTGTGACTGACTGGTTCTGGCTGCGGTGAACAGTAGTTCGTAATCGTCGCCAGCACTTACTGGCAGTTGCCAGTCGTTTGTTTGTTGCAGATAGGTGTGGACGGGTGCCGAGACTGGTAGTTGTACCGCCTGAATTTGTGCTCCGACCCCACTAGCGGTGCAGAGATGTTGCAGATCGGCCCCGAGTCCGTCCGAGATATCTATAGCGGCATGGGCGATCTGACGCAGTGAACAACCCAGCGCGATGCGGGGCGACGGGCGGTCCAGGCGGGCTTGCAGCTTGGCCTGGGCAGTGGTATCCGACTGGTATCGGCCTTGTTGTGTCGACAGAGCCAGTCCGGCGTCACCCAGGGTGCCGCTGACATAGATCAGATCGCCGACCCGGGCTCCGGCACGACGTAGCGCCTGACCAGAAGGCACCAAGCCATGTGCCTGTATGGTGAGGCTGAGCGGCCCATGTGTAGTATCGCCACCGATCAGTTGTACCTGATGGGTGCTGGCCAGGTCGCAAAAACCACGCATCAGGTGAGTGAGCCAGGTCTGCCAGCTGGCATCTGCAGCGGGTAGGGTGAGACTGAGAGTCACCCAGGCCGGGGTAGCGCCTATCGCTGCCAGGTCACTCAGATTGACCGCCAGTGCCTTGTGACCCAGATCTGCCGGATTGACCTCGGGTACAAAATGCCGTCCGACCACCAGCGTATCCATGCTGACGGCGAGCTGTTGTCCGGCTGGTACTTGCAATAGTGCACAGTCATCACCGATCCCCAGTACCACATCGTCACGCGGTGCCGTAGCCTGGTGGAAATAACGCCGGATCAGATCAAATTCACTGGCCATCCGGTCGTCTGGGTCGTGCGCGGGCCTGGCATTCTTGCGGGCGTAATACACTGGCGGTTTTATCCAGCACCCCGTTCACAAATCGATGGCCTTGTTCGGCACCATACAGCTTGGCCAGCTCGACCGATTCGTTGATGATTACCCGGTAGGGTATTTCCAGCCGTTGTGACAATTCATAAGTCGCCAGGCGCAGAATCGCACGTTCGACCGGATCAACCCCGGACAAGGCGCGGCTGAGCTGCGGTTGTAGCTGTTCATCCAGTTGTACGTGCTGGTCGATCACTCCGGTGGTCAGTTCGCGAAAATAGGCAAAATCAACCTTTTTGCTGGCGTGTTCAGCAAATTGTGTGATGATTTCAGAGATCGAATGTCCGGCAACCTGCCATTGATACAGGGCCTGTACCGCTAGCCGGCGGGCCTTACTGCGTTGATGACTCATTAGTTGGCTGTATCCGCCGCATCCAGTTGTTGCAGTAGATTGACCATCTCAATCGCACAGGCTGCAGCCTCGCTACCCTTGTTACCTGCCTTGCTACCGGCACGTTCAATCGCCTGTTCCAGGCTGTCCACCGTCAGCACGCCGAAACTGACCGGCAGGCCATAATGGCGCATCGTTTGGGAGATGCCGCTGACGCATTCTCCGGCAACATAATCAAAGTGCGGTGTGTCACCCCGGATCACAGCACCGAGTGCGATCAGCGCGTCGTAACGCCCTTGTGCTGCCAGCTTATCCAGCACCAGCGGAATTTCAAACGCACCGGGTACCTGTACCCGGGTAATCTGCTCAGCTGTTGCGCCGTGTCGTTGCAAGGTCTCGATGGCACCGGTCTCCAGTTGGTTTACAACGAACTGGTTCCAGCGGGTGACCACCAGGCCAAATCGTGCCTGTGGCGGCACGCTGAGTTGGCCGGTACATGTCGGGGATAGGTTCATAGCGTCTCCATCAGCGGAAAATCAGGTTGCCTGAGTGGTGACAAATTCGGTCACTTCGAGGTCAAATCCAGCCAGGGCATGCAGATGTTTCGGGGCACTCATCACGCGCATCTGACGCACGCCGAGGTCAGTCAGAATCTGTGCACCGATCCCGATAGTACGCAAATCATCCGGCTGATTTCTGGCGGTATGTTGAGCGGTTGCGGACTCACCCAGCCGTTGGGCCTCAATCTGCTGCACAATCGCCCGGTTGGTATCATAATTACGTAAAATCACGATCACACCGGCACCCGCTCGGGCCACATGGTGCATTGCATCTCGTAGTGGCCAGCTATCATGCAAAGGGCTGGCGAGCAGGTCAGACAAGGTATTCTGGACATGTACCCGCACCAGAACAGGCTCCTGCGGGTTCAGATCACCATACACCAGGGCCAGGTGAATATCGTGACTGATCTGATCCTGGTATGCCAGCAGACGGAAGGTACCGTATTCTGTCGGTAGCTCACAATGGCTGATCGCTTCCACCGTTTGTTCGTTGCGGATGCGGTATTGAATCAGATCCGCGATGGTGCCGATTTTGAGATCATGCTCACGCGCAAATACCTCCAGTTCCGGCTGGCGCGCCATGCTGCCATCATCATTCAGGATTTCAACGATGACTGCCGCTGGCTTCAGTCCCCCCAGGCGAGCCAGATCGCAACCGGCTTCGGTATGACCAGCACGTACCAGCACCCCGCCTGGCTGCGCCATCAGTGGAAAGATATGGCCTGGTTGTACCAGGTCGTGCGGCTGCGCCTGATCAGCGACGGCTGCCAGAATCGTTGTCGCCCGGTCAGTCGCGGAGATACCGGTCGTGACGCCGGTTGCGGCTTCTATTGAAACAGTAAAATTGGTCGCTGCCAGTTGATCATCGGCATTCACCATCAATGGCAGGCGTAACTGGCGACAGTGCTCAGGCGTCAGGGTCAGGCAGATCAGGCCACGCCCATAGCGTGCCATGAAATTGATCGCAGCCGGTGTGATCTTTTCCGCTGCCATCACCAGGTCGCCTTCGTTTTCGCGTCCGGCGTCATCCATGATGATGACCATGCGGCCCTGACGCAGGTCGTCGATAATCTCAGTTGTGGTGTTCAATAGCGCGCCTTAGTGAGATGATAAATCCAACCAGTCATCCAGCTTTGCCTGAGCCTCAATCAAACCCCAGCGTTTTTGTGCGGAAAAGGTTTGCACACTGGCAGTCAACTGATCTGCCAGCAGGGACTGCTTGACTTCCTGTACCGTGCGTATTGCAGCGATCCGGCTGAGCTTATCCACCTTGGTCAGCAGAATATGCACCGGCAGGGTAATGCTACCCGCCCAATCCAGCATATTCTGATCATAAGGCTTCAGAGGGTGGCGTGCATCCATCACCAGAATCAGGCCGCGCAGACAGCGGCGCTGTTCCAGATAATGTGCCAGACTCTGCTGCCATTGCTGTTTGACTGACTCGGCAACCCTAGCATACCCATAGCCTGGCAGATCAACCAGACGGCGGATTTCATCAATACCAAAAAAGTTGATTAATTGCGTGCGACCTGGGGTGCGGCTGGTGCGGGCCAGTTTTTTCTGCTGGCACAAGGCATTGATCGCGCTCGACTTACCGGCATTAGAACGTCCGGCAAATGCGACTTCATAGCCGTTATCAGGTGGCGTTTGGGAGAGCTTGGCAGCGCTGGTGAGAAATTGCGCTTGTTGATAGATAGGTGACAAAGGCGGTGGGTATCATCTTGAGGGTGAGGCAGGGATGGGAAACCCCCATTGTTTTGTCCCCGCAGTAAGCTGCAGGGAATCCTTAGATTGAACGGCTCTCTAGCTTAGCCGGTGTAACGTGCGACACTGTCCTGAATTTCCTGTCTGGCAGCGTCAACACCTTCCCAGCCCTGGATCTTGGCCCACTTGCCGGGTTCCAGGTCTTTGTAGTGTTCAAAAAAGTGCCGTAACTGATCCAGGGTGGCCGATGACATATCCTGATAACTTTGCATATGATCATACATCGGCGTCAGCTTACTGACCGGTACAGCCAGAATCTTGGCATCAATACCGCCATCATCTTCCATCTTCAGCACACCGAGCGGACGGCATTTAATCACAGCACCGTGGATAATCGGCAGCGGTGCGATCACCATCACGTCCACCGGATCGCCGTCCAGGGACAAGGTTTGTGGCACATAGCCATAATTACACGGATAATACATCGGCGTTGCCAAAAACCGATCCACAAACATGGCGCCGGTTGACTTGTCCAGCTCATACTTGACAGGTTCTTGACAAGCGGTGATTTCAATAATGACATTAATTTCGTCAGGGGCCTTATCGCCTGGAGTGACGCGATCTAAATTCATACCATGTCCTTATGGAGTGAAGGGTACAAAGGAAAATAAAGTGATAGTTGCAGCAATAACCGCGAGTATTTTATATCTGATCGCTGCCGGATGGCGCATAACTTGCCTGTTTCGCCCTACCTGGATGGCGCAACCAGCCAGCCGCTGGGATGTATACATCGGTGCTGCCGCAGTGCTGGCGCATATCGTCAGCCTGATCCTGCTACCAGCGGCAGGCTGGGCACCCAGCCTGTTCAGTGCCATCTCGCTGGCCACTGGCCTGATTGCCGGCCTGTTTATTCTGGTCTGCCTGACCAGACCGCTGAGCAGCTTAGGTCTGGTGGTCTTCCCACTGGCTGCAGCCGGTGTACTGGGTGGGCTGCAGGTGTTGTCGCCAGTCACTGGGCCGCTTGCCACAGGTGGTGTCTTGCTGGGGCATATTATCCTGTCAATGTTAGCGTATGCGATCTTGTTTCTGGCAGCGGCCCAGGCGGTACTGCTGGCAGTACAGGATCACTGTTTGCGTCAACATCGACCTAACGGCTTTATTCGCAGTCTGCCACCGGTGCAAACCATGGAAACAGTATTGTTCGAGCTGATTACCCTGGGCTTTATATTACTCAGCCTGGCGTTATTGTTGGGCCTGGGCAACCTGCAGGATATGTTTGCACAACAGGTGGCGCATAAAACCATTTTATCCACACTGGCGTGGATGCTATTCGCCGGATTGTTATGGGGGCGCTGGCAGCTTGGCTGGCGGGGTCGTACCGCTATACGCTGGACATTATCCGGCTTTGGGTTGTTGCTCTTGGCCTACTTTGGCAGCAAGGTTGTACTGGAGTTGATCTTGTCCTGAAAACAGCAACACAACTAATCTTGATATTAACTACGTGTCTTGTCAGTACAAAAAACGACTCAAAATCATTTCCACGTACCTAATTGAGAATACCCCTTAGCTTTTTGAAGAAATAATATCCTTTCATCTTATCTTCCGCACCCGCATTAGGTGCCAGAAATCCCAGGTAAGTCACAGACCATTGCTTAACATAATCAGCTATGAGTTTTTTGAAAAGCTGATCATCTTTAGGTTGCGTGATCTGC
>JAHDCB010000113.1 GCA_020630035.1 Gammaproteobacteria bacterium | reverse complement strand
TAGGCTATGTGTCAGTAAGATTTTGGGTGAAGTCAGCAAGTTGTTGTAGTCGCGCTGCCGCTGCGCCACTGCGTAATATTTCCCGGGCGCGGGATACGCCGTTGCTCAAGCTGGAGGTGATGCCTGAGACATACAATGCAGCACCGGCATTCAGCGCGACGATGTCGCTGGCTGCACCGGGTTTGCCTGCCAGCAGATCACGAATGATCGTCAGGCTGTGGTTAGCATCTGTCGCCTGAATATTTGCCAGCTCTGCTGTCGCCAGATCGAAATCACCTGGCTGGATTCGATATTGCTGAATGTTGCCTTGGCATAGCTCAGCAACCAATGTGTCGCCGGTGATGCTGATTTCGTCCAGGCCGTCGTCGGCACAGACAACAAGCGCGTGTTTTGCCCCCAGGTGTTGCAGTACCTGTGCTAGAGGATAGACCCAGGCCTGATCGAACACGCCAAGCACCAGGCTGGAGACCCCGGCTGGGTTGGTGAGCGGCCCCAGCAGATTGAAGATTGTTCGGGTTGCCATTTGTTTGCGTGGCCCGATCGCGTGTTTCATCGCACTGTGGTGGCTGGGCGCAAACATAAAGCCGACTCCGACTTCACGTACACAAGCAGCGACTTGTGCCGGACTGAGTTGTAGCCTGACCCCGGCAGCCTCCAGCAGATCGGCACTGCCGGAGCGACTGGAGACGGCGCGGTTGCCATGTTTGGCAACATGGCAACCACCTACGGCGGCAACAAACATGCTGGCGGTTGAGATGTTGAAGGTGCCGCTGGCGTCGCCGCCGGTACCGACGATATCCACTGCATGTGTCAGGCCGCTGATGTCGACGCCGGTTGCCAGTTCGCGCATCACCTGAGCAGCAGCGCTGATTTCATCCACCGTTTCGCCCTTCATCCGCAGGCCGATCAGAAAGCCGCCGATCTGCGCGTCAGTGGCACCACCGCTCATGATGGTGTGCATCACCTGTGTCATGCTGGCTGAGTCTAAATCCTGCCGCTGCACGACCTGGTTAATCGCTGTTGCCAGGTTGTTAGTGTCTGCTGCCATCTTGGCCGTCTCTCCTGATAGGTTAGTCGCTGAGTGCATTCAGATAGGCCTGGTCAGATATTTTTGTCCAGGCCCGGACTTTTTGCAGGTACGCTTGTTGTGATTCGATGATTTCTTTTGCCAGAGGATCTTTAGCGGCTCGTTCTGCGAGCAATTGTGCATTTGCGGCGCGCATGGCTGCAATCACTGGTTTCGGGAAGGTCTTGATTTGTACCTGTGGATACTCTTGCTTGATTTTTGCCCAGTTCATGGCGCTTTCGTGATATGAGCGGGCGTACATATCATGCGTGGCACTCTGCATCGCAACCCGCAGAATGGCCTGCAGGTCAGCGGGCAGACTGGCAAATTTTTTCTTGTTGATCAGAAATTGTAATTCGGTCGCAGGTTCATGCCAGCCGGTATAATAGTAAGGCGCGATTTTGTGAAAGCCCATGCGCAGATCCAGTGATGGGCCGACCCATTCCAGGGCATCAATCGTTCGGCGTTCCAGGGCAGTGTAGAGTTCGCCGGCAGGGATGTTGGTTGGTTTTGCCCCTAGTTTGGCCAGAACCTCACCAGCAAAGCCCGGAATGCGCATCTTCAGGCCCTGCAGATCGGCGACACTGTTGATTTCTTTCTGGAACCAGCCGCCCATCTGGTTGCCGGTGTTGCCGCCGAGGAAGGATAACAAGCCATACTTATCGTAGACTTTTTCCATCAGCTGTATGCCACCACCGTGATAAAACCAGGCATATTGTTCCGGGGCAGTCATACCAAATGGCATAGTGGTGAAATATAAGGTGTTCGGATCCTTGCCTTTCCAGTAATAGGAGGCCGAGTGCCCCATATCGTACTGGCCTGCCCGGACCATATCGAAGATACCGAATGGCGCCTTATGTTTGTTTTTGGCGTGGATCGTAATCTTCAGTCGTCCGCCGGAAAGTGTTTCAACCTGTTGTTTAAACGTCTTTGTTGATTCACCAAATATCGGGAAGTTGGGTGGCCAGCTTTCCGCCAGTCGCAGATGATAGGTCTTGGCTGCCAGGGCAGGTGCGCTGAGCAGTATCAAGCTGAATAACAGACTAAGAATCCGGGTCTTTGTTAACATGGTTACTCCTATACGTTCATCGGGTGGAGACAGTCGGAAATATTGCCTTCAGCCACCGCATCGCCTGTTTTTAGTCGGTCCGATGGGTGCGGGTAAAACGACCGTGGGCAGAATGTTGGCGAAGCGTTTAACGTGGCGTTTTACTGATACAGATGCCGAAATTGTGCGTCAGGCGGGGCGAAGTATACCGCAAATCTTTGCCGCTGAAGGTGAAGAAGGTTTTCGCGTACGTGAACAACAAGTGATTGATCAGCTGACTCAGCTGGAGCAATGTGTGTTGGCACTGGGTGGTGGCAGTTTGTTACGGGAGATAAACCGCCAGCATCTGGCAGAGCGTGGCCAGGTAATTTTTTTGTCTTGTTCACCGGAACAACAATATCAGCGTACACGGCGCAGTCGGCATCGCCCGCTACTGGATACGCCGGATCCACTGGCACGGTTGCGTGATTTGTGGCGCGAGCGCGAGCCATGGTATCGGGCAACTGCAGATCATACTATATTGGTTGAACAGCGCACAGTTGCACAAGTGGTGCAACATATTATTATGGTTCTGACTTAACTTTTATGACATGAGCAATATTATGGAAACTGATCAGGTGCAGGCTCTGCTCGCTGCCGGATTGCCAGGTGCACAGGTTGAAGTGAGTGGTGATGGACGACATTTTTCAGCATTCATTGTCAGTGCAGATTTTGCGGGTAAAAGCCTGATTCAGCGACACCGTCAGGTGATGGCGACGGTACGTGATGAGATCAACAGTGATGCATTGCATGCGTTGTCTATCACAGCAAAAACACCAGACGAAATCGCTGGCAACGTGTGATGACAGTTGCCTTTCCGCAGTTGCGGATGCGTCGGATGCGCCGTGATGCATTTTCACGCCGGATTATGCGCGAAACGATCTTGACACCTGCGGATCTGATTCAACCATTGTTTGTGATACCGGGTGTTAACCGGACAGAACCGGTGGTTTCCATGCCGGGTGTGGAGCGTCTGAGTATTGATTGCCTGGTGCGTGAGGCAGAACAGTTATATCGACTGGGAATCCCGGCGATTGCCTTGTTTCCGGTGCCGGATGTGGCGGATAAAAGTCTGGGTGCGGAGACAGCATATCATTCAGAAGGCTTGATTCAGCAGGCAGTGCGTGCAGTGAAGGCGGCACTGCCTGAGTTGGGTGTGATTACGGATGCGGCGTTGGATCCGTATACCAGTCATGGTCAGGATGGTGTCACTGATGCGCAAGGCTACGTGCTGAATGACGAGACAATTGATGTGTTGTGTCGCCAGGCGGTATCCCATGCTGAGGCGGGGGCGGATATGGTGGCGCCATCCGACATGATGGATGGGCGTATCGGGCATATCCGGGCAGCACTGGAAGCAGCAGGCTATATTCACACCCGTATTCTGGCGTATGCAGCAAAATATGCTTCAGCGTTTTATGGTCCGTTTCGGGATGCGGTGGGATCGGCTGCGAACTTGCAGGGTGGGGATAAAGCGACCTATCAGCAGGATCCGGCAAATAGCGACGAAGCCCTGCGCGAGGTTGAGCTGGATCTGAATGAAGGGGCTGACCTGGTGATGATCAAGCCGGCAATGCCGTATCTGGATATTGTGCGGCGGGTGAAGGATCGGTTTGGGGTACCGACCCTGGCATATCAGGTGAGTGGTGAATATGCGATGCTGAAAGCTGCTGTTCAGCAGGGCTGGCTGGACGAAACAGCAGTCGTACAGGAGTCTTTATTGAGTATTAAGCGCGCGGGTGCGGACGCGATTCTGACTTATTATGCTAAATCAGCAGCATGTTGGTTATCGTCAGAGTCATCCCGGAATGTTGCATGATGTGAGATTGTGTTGTGCAGATAGCATGTTCGCCAGATTCTGCAAAGCTGTCAGTCGGTTGCTATTGGCGTATTGCAGCGGGATGATCACAATCCAATGCATCTTATAGGCTTCAGGGTCGCTTCTTTTAATAATAGTTCAGGACTTCAGTGACTGGGTATGACAGTTGAATTGGGATATGATTGATGACCCACAAACCATTACAGCGTGATTTATTTGTTGATTGGTTCCGCCATGCGACCTCATATGTGCATGCGCACCGGGATTGCACCATGGTGCTGTCTTTTGGTGGGGAGGTATTGAACGATCCGTCCTGCTTTACTGCCCTGATTCACGATATTGCGTTGCTGAATGGGCTGGGGGTCAAGTTGGTTCTGGTGCCGGGGGTGCGGCCACAGGTTGAAACTTGTCTGGCATTGGCTGGTTTGTCTTCATGCTTTGTACAGGGACTCAGGGTGACAGGTGCCGATGCCCTGGATTGTATCAAGGCGGCCTCAGGTATTGTGCGGACTGACATTGAGGCGCTGTTGTCGCTGGGGCTGGCAGATTCACCGATGGCGGGTACCCGCATTCGGGTGGTCTCCGGTAATTTTGTGGTGGCTAAGCCAGTGGGCGTGGTGGATGGTGTGGATTTTCAGCACACCGGAACGGTGCGGCGGGTGGATGTGGATGGCTTGCGGCTGAGTCTGCAGCATCATCAGGTAGTGCTGATTCCGCCGCTGGGTTATGCCCCGACCGGTGAGGTGTTTAATCTGAATACCCGTGATGTTGCTGTGGAAGTGGCGCAGGCCTTACAGGCAGATAAGCTGATTTATCTGACGGCAGGTGATGTGGCGGCTAGTCTGGCCGTGGAGAAAACCCATTTTCTGCCGGATGAAATGCAAACATTGGTGCAGTCCCGGGATCTGTCCACCGACCATCAGCATGTCCTGCAGAATGCGTGTCTGGCGGTACGCAATGGTGTGGCACGCACACATGTGTTGGATCAGCAACTCAACGGCGCCTTGTTAAGCGAATTGTTTACCCGGGATGGGACAGGTGTGCTGGTGACAGCGATGCCACTGGAAGTGGTACGCCAGGCGACAGCAGATGATTTGCCACGTTTGTTGAAGCTGACGCAACCGTTCACGCAAGCGGATATGTTGATTCAGCGCTCTCAGGCCGATATTGCACGGGATATTAATTATTTCTTGGTGGCTGAATGCGAGCATAGTTTATTGGCATGTGTTGCGTTATATCCGTTTCCGACTGATGGCCTGGGTGAACTGGCCTGCCTGGCGGTGGATCCGCAGCACAATAAATCAGGTTTAGGGGCACGCTTATTAGACGCGGTGGAACACCAGGCCAGGGCACAGGGGTTGCGTGGCTTATTTGTATTGAGCACCAAGACGTCACATTGGTTTGCCGAACGTGGTTTTCAGGTTGCGACGCCGGAACAGCTGCCGGTTGCCCGGCAGGCCAGCTATGATCGGCAGCGGGGTGCCAGAGTTCTTGTCAAGATCTGGTTCTGATGCGGGTGTGATTCAAATTGATGTGGCGTAATAGCTGGGGCACATAAAATTCGTTTC
>JAHDCB010000112.1 GCA_020630035.1 Gammaproteobacteria bacterium | reverse complement strand
CGCGAAGCGGTGCGATTTGCCGACGGCATACAGACAGTGTATGCACAGGGTGCCACCTGTTTACTGGAAATCGGGCCGAAGCCGGTTCTGCTCGGCCTGGCCCGTCAGGCAGACGGGCCGGAGGATATCAGTTATCTGCCGAGCTTACGCGCTGGGCGGGATGACTGGCAGATGTTGCTGAACAGCCTGGGACAACTGTATACCCGGGGCGTGGTGATAGACTGGGCAGCGTTTAATCAACCTTATCAGCGGCAGAAAGTGTTGCTGCCAACTTATCCGTTTCAGCGAGAAAGATACTGGGTTGAGTCAGCACCGGAGCAGATGAGTCGACTGCGCCCCTTGCTGGATAAGATGATCAGATTGCCGGCAAGGCAGGAAACCTTATTTGAAACCGCCTTCAGCACACAACATCTGCCATATCTTGTGGATCATCAGGTGCATGACACAGTGGTGTCCCCCGCTGCCTGCCAGCTTGCGATGGTGCTGTCAGCTGCAGAAGTGATGCGGGAGACTGCTGCTTGTGTGTTAGCCGATGTGATTTTCCCGCAGGCGTTAATATTGCCTGAAGGAGAAACACATACAGTACAGGCGTTGTTTAGTGAGGAGAAGCCCGCGCAGATCACATTTCAGTTGACCAGTTTTGCGACGGACGAGCCGGTGTTGACTCATGCCACCGGCCAGTTATGCCCTGCAGCGGCCATGGATGTACAGATATCTCTGGAGGACTGGTATGCCCGTTGCCCGACTGAAATCGCACCAGACAGGATATATCAGGCTGCGGCTGCGCAGCAGATCGTATTTGGTCCGGCGTTCCGGTGGTTGCGCCAGGTCCGGGTCGGTCAGGGTCAGGCGGTGGCCGAGCTACAGTGCCCGCAGGCGATCCGGAGCCTGAATGACTATGTCTTACATCCAGGCCTATTAGATGCCTGTCTGCAAGTCGCTGGTGTGTTCACACTGGATTCAGATGAGACCTTATTGCCGTTTGCGCTGCAGGAACTGCGCATCTGCCAGGCCGCACGAGGTGATACCTGGTGGTGTGTCGTACAGCAGGTGAGTGCTTATAAAGCCAACATCTATTTACTGGATCAGACAGGTCAGGTATTAGCTGAAGTACAGGAACTGGAAGCACGATCAGCTCCGCGCGAAGTATTCCGGTCGGGCCCGGAATGGACGGACTGGCTGTATCAGGTCAACTGGCAGGAACAGAGCGCTGTTGATGCACAGACGATTCAGCCGTCAGCTGCACAGTGGTTAATTATTGCTACAGCCGGAGGAATCGGGTCTGATCTGACAGATCAGTTCCATGCAGCCGGCATAACCCATACCCTGTTGCCGGTGGCAGCCTGCACAGACGTGACTCAATCAGCGGCACAATGGCAACAGCTATCCCTGGCAGACAGGGATCATGTCGTATTCTGTGCAGAACCGGATCCAGCGCAATCCATACCACAACAAACTCTGGAGTTGAATGGTTATTTATTACATCTGGTGCAACAATTGGTACAGGCTGCATCCGGGGCGCGTTTATGGGTGATCACGCAGCAGGCCCAGTTCGTATCGGGGGATGCGACAGTGGATCCGGCACAAGCGGCGATCTGGGGCTTACTGAATACCATCCGGGGTGAATACCCTGAACTGAAGTGTACCGGTATTGATTGTGCCGGGGATATCAGAGCGACGGACTTACTCGCACGATGTCAGATGGCGGATGAAGAACGATACATTGCGATTCGGCATGACAACCACTATGTTGCCCGGCTGAGTCGCTGGCAGTGTCCGGGGATTGTGCCATTCCGGCTATGTCTGACTGAGTATGGCAGTCCTGATAATCTGCAATCCGTGCCTGTCACCCGTGCCGTACCAGCGGCAGATGAAGTCGAAATAGAAGTATTGTCGGTCGGGTTGAATTTTCGTGACCTGCTGAATGTGTTGGGCATGCTGAAGGTGCACTATGCTGAAACATACGGCATCAGACGGGCGCAGGATTTACGCCTGGGATTTGAATGTGCTGGTGTGATCAGTGCAATGGGTGAAGCCGTAACGGATATGCAGGTAGGTGACAGGGTGATGGCGGAGGCTGAAGGCAGCTTTGCCAGCCATGTTGTGGTAGCCCGCGATCATGTGCTGCCGATACCGGTCAGCCTGAGTATGCCGGAAGCTGCGACGATTCCGCTGGCATTCCTGACAGCTTACTATGCACTGAATCGACTGGCGCAGCTACAGGCAGGTGAACGGATTCTGATCCATGCAGCCTCCGGTGGTGTTGGTCAGGCGGCAGTCCAGATCGCGCAAGCTGTCGGCGCGGAAATATTTGCTACGGCAAGCGCAGGTAAATGGGCACATCTGCAGGATATGGGAGTGGCGCATGTCCTGAATTCACGAACGCTGGAATTTGCCGATGATGTAATGGCGCTGACCAGCGGTCGTGGTGTGGATGTGGTACTGAACAGCCTGAATGGTGAGTTCATTGATAAAAGTGTGTCAGTATTAGCGCACAATGGACGTTTTATTGAAATTGGTAAGCTGGGTATCTGGTCGGCAGACCGGATGCAGACAGTACGACCAGATGTGGCCTATTACCCGTTCGAGCTGGGTGACGATCTGGCACAGGAGGCTGATTTAAAACGTCATTTATTCACAGAACTGGGCGATTTACTGGCTATGGGCACCCTACAGCCCTTGCCGCATACCGTCTTTCCCTTGGCACAGATGACAGTTGCTTTGCGTTATATGCAACAGACAAAGCACATCGGCAAGATCGTCATTACCCTCAAAACCCCTGATGTGGCGGTTCAGCCAGCAGGTAGTTACCTGGTGACCGGTGGGTTGGGCGGCCTGGGTCTGAAGGTAGCAGCACAACTGGCAGCACAGGGTGCCGGCAATATTGTCCTGAGTGGACGTCGGGGGCGGTTGCCGACGCATACAGAGTCAATTAAACAGATAGAAGCTCTGGGAGCAACAGTACATACCGTGGCCGCCGATATTGCACAGGAAGCAGATGTCGTGCGGCTGCTGGCAACCTGCCCGCAGCCGTTACGAGGGATCGTGCATGCCGCCGGTGTGTTAGATGATGGTGGACTGAGCCAGCAGACACAGGCACGATTTGCCGCAGTTATGGCACCAAAGATTCAGGGTGCCTGGCACCTACATTGCCTGACTGAGCGGCTGCCACTGGACTTTTTTGTGTGTTTTTCATCCGTTGCGGCCCTGTTGGAGGGTGGTGGGCAGGGTAACTATGCTGCTGCGAATGCGTTTCTGGACGGATTAATGGCACATCGTCAGGCACAGGATCTGCCGGGACTGAGTATCCAGTGGGGAGGATGGGCTGAGGTAGGTATGGCTGCCACCTTAGCCGAGCGGGAACAGGCGCGGATACAGGCGCAGGGGCTTGGTGTGATTCAGCCTGAGGCAGGGATGGCCGCATTGGTCAGTCTGTTAAGGCAGTCTGAGATGCTGGCTCAGGTAAGTGTCTGTCCGATCAACTGGCAGACATTTCTGGCCCGGACTGACCAGGTATCAGCGTTTTACCAGGACTTTTATCCACAGACCGTGTCGGAGAATGAATCTCAATACTCTGTCAGGCAACAGTTACAGACCTTAGCGGTATCTGAACGAGAAGCATTCCTGATGCAGCATTTACGTACGATGACTGCTCAGGTGCTGGGGCTTGCGGCGGCAGAACAGGTTGATCCGGTGCAGGGCCTGATGGATCTGGGGCTGGATTCGCTGATGGCGGTGGAATTGCGCAATGTGCTGAACCGGACACTGGAGGTGTCATTACCTGCTACCTTGGCGTTTGATTATCCTTCATTACAGGCATTACAAACCTATCTGGTGACAGAGCTGGAACTGATTACAGAATCGGCGACAGCAACAGCGGATAATCCGTCGCAGCCTGCTGTCAGCACACATACTCCTCAGTCACAGACCGCAGGCGCAGAGCCGATAGCGATTGTGGGTATGGGGTGCCGGTTGCCACCGGATAATCAGACTCCCGAGGCCTTCTGGTCATTTTTGTGCGCCGGTGGCGATGCAGTGACCGAAGTGCCATCAGATCGCTGGGATCTGGCGGCATTATTTGATCCGGATCCGGCAGCACCGGGTAAAACCCACATTCGTCACAGTAGCTTTCTGCAACAGGTGGATCAGTTTGATCCGCAATTTTTCCATATTGCACCGCGCGAGGCCATGTTGCTGGATCCGCAACAACGACTCCTGCTGGAAGTCAGTTGGGAAGCCTTGGAACGGGCGAACATCATACCGGCGGCACTGGTGGACAGCCGCACCGGTGTGTTTATCGGCATGTGTGGCAGTGATTACCGCACGGTGATCGGTGATCAGGCAGACGGCGATCTGTATGAACAGACCGGTACGGAAAGCAGTGTTGCCGCCGGACGTCTGTCATATGTGCTGGGATTGAATGGCCCGGCGATCGCGGTGGATACGGCGTGTTCTTCATCATTAGTTGCCGTGCATCAGGCCTGTCAGAGCCTGCGACAGCACGAATGCCATCTGGCACTGGCTGGTGGCGTCAGCCTGATGTTATCGCCTGAGGCAACGATTTCATTCTCGAAGGCCGGGATGCTGGCAGTGGATGGACACTGCAAAACATTTGATGCCGCAGCAGATGGTTATGTACGTGGCGAAGGTTGTGGCATGCTGGTGTTGAAGCGCCTGTCAGATGCCCAGGCTGCTGGCGATCAGATCCTGGCGACTATCCGGGGTTCAATGATCAATCATGATGGGGCCAGCAGCGGCCTGACCGCACCGCGCGGCCCGGCACAGCAGGCAGTGATCCGGCAGGCACTGGCGCAGGCGAATCTGCAGCCGCAGGCGGTGAGCTATATAGAAGCGCACGGCACCGGCACGCCACTGGGTGATCCGATAGAGCTGGGTGCCCTGCATGCAGTATTCGGCAGGCGGGAGGAGCCGCTGCAAGTCGGTTCAGTGAAGACCAATATCGGCCATCTGGAAGGGGCCGCTGGCGTGACCGGCCTGATGAAGACAGTCCTGATGCTGCAACATCAGCAGATACCGCCTCATCTGCATTTTCAAACCCCGAATCCGCAGTTTGACTGGGATCAGTCCATGCTGCAGGTACCGACCGGATTGATCCCCTGGCAGGCAACAGAACGGGTTGCCGGCATCAGTTCATTCGGGTTCAGCGGGACCAATGCGCATGTGATTGTGTCCGAATGGCGCGCGGCCGCCTCCACGACAGAACAACCTGACGCAGAGATATCAGACCGGTCGCAACATATACTGACCCTGTCAGCAAAAACTGCAGCAGCACTGAACAGTTTAATACGGGTTTATCAGGACTATCTGAACAAATATCCGGATCTGGAACTGGCTGATATCTGTCATGCCAGCAATACCTGTCGCAGCCATTTTGCGTATCGCGTGGCACTGGTGGCCAGCTCCCGGGATGTATTGCAGGAGCAGTTACAAGAGGCTGCTGTTGGGGCGGCACAGAATCAAACAACGCCGACAGTAGCCTTTCTGTGCACCGGTCAGGGCAGTCAGTATGCCGGGATGGGGCAACAACTGTACC
>JAHDCB010000111.1 GCA_020630035.1 Gammaproteobacteria bacterium | reverse complement strand
AGGTGAATGTCGGCAAGATACTGGAACAATATATCGACCAGTCGTTTACCCAGGCGGTGACAGAACAGACTGCACTGCAACAACAGTCAGGATTATTACAGGGTCTGACCGATCGTTTTGACCTGCTGGAACAACGGATACACAGCCTGGAAGCGTTACCGGCAGCCGTCAGCAGCCTGGACGGGAGGCTGCAACAACTCCAGGCAGACTCCGGGCTGGCAGCGATTCCCGGACTGATACAGCGGGTAGCAGAACTGAACGAACGGACAGAGATTCTGGGCCGCTGGGTGTGCACCAAGACCTACACCGGGCCTGAGCTGTCGATCTGTACCGAATGGAAAAAATAAAGCAGATCCGGGAACACCTGATGCAAGCTCTGCCGAGCCTGGCAGCGGAAAACCTGGACAGCTTCGTACGCAACGGCACCGTCTACAGTGTGTCCGGCAGAGATAATCATAACTATCAACTAAAGTATGAGGCCCGCCTGATCTTCACCGATTATGCCGGCAACCTGGCACAGATCCTGATACCCCTCACGGCCTGGCTGCACGAACACGAACCGACCCTGCCGCCGGAAGGCATCCGGTTTGATGCCGACAGCCTGAACCATGAGTCTGCTGACATTGAAATCCGGTTTGAACTGACTGAACTGGTGAAGGTGATTCCGGATCCTGACCAGGGAGGCTACCACCTGATCACCTGTCCGGCCCCACAAATCGACGACGTATAGCCATGACCGACTTCAGCGCACTGGAACAGCGGTTGCAACAGCTGATCGGGGCGCTGGACACAGCACAACTGAAACACCTGGCGCGGCAACTGCGCCAGCGCAACCAGCAACGGCAGCGTAAACAACAAAACCCGGATGGCAGTGCCTGGGCCCCGCGCAAAGACCGGCGCATCCGTCAGAAAATGATGCAGGGGCTGATAAAGGCCCGTCATTTCACCATCCGGCAACAAGCCGCCGGGGTCAGCCTGGGCTACCACGGTCGAACCGCACAGATTGCACGGATCCACCATTACGGGCTGCGCGACCGACCCGGCCCGGATACCAGTCCGGTGGTCTATGCCTCACGCCAGTTACTGGGCGTCACTGCGGCTGATTACGCCTGGATGGAAGACCAGGTACTGCGGTTATTGGCACCGAAATGAGCTTTAAGAAGGCAGAATTTATCCGCCGCCAGCACGAACAGATCCGGCTGGGTGAAGTCAGTGCGACAGACCCGGAGCAACACCAGCTGCGGGTGCGCAGTGGCGGGCTGGACACCGCCTGGCTGCCATATCCGGCAGACCTTGGCCAGAACTACCGCCGCTGGCACCCGATCCGGGTAGGCACCCCGGTGGTACTGGCCAGTCCGGGCGGCGACCTGAGCCAGGCGGTGATCGTCGGCATTCTGCATAGCCCGGCATTACCTCCGCCAGCCACCGACCCGAACCTCGACCTGATTCAGTTTAACGACGGCACCCGGATCAGCTATCGCAGCGGCCCGAGCCCGGCGTTGACGATTCAGACCGACGCCCCGATCAGCCTGCATACCAGCAGCACCCTGACCCTGTCAGCGGCCCACATCCAGATCAACGGCCCGATCACCCAGACCAGCGGTGATATCACCTCCGACGGCATCGGGCTGCAAGCTCACCACCATACCGGCGCGAAGGCCGGACTCCCAACCTCGCCCTCCAGACCCTGAAGAGATTGTGTCGATGGGTTCAAGCGGGCGTTACACCGCGAGGTACTGACCATGGATTCAGCAGGCAATATAGTGAATCCGCCACCGCGCCGGAATGATCCGGTCGATGGCCGCCAGCGCAGTGCAGTGGTGACAACACAACCGGACATTGTGAAAGAGCCTGCGATGGCTGACGGTACAAAGGAAACTGAAGACGTGATGGTCATGTGAATCTGCGCAAACACAACTATTTAATCAGCAGTACCAGTTCGATCACTCTGACGGACGCACAACGTCAGGTGATCGACGCGCTGAACCAGGCACAAGCGGCGAATACTCAGTGGCAATATGCCGAATTATTCGACAGCCGCACGGGTGAACTGTACCGGCTGTATTCAGATGCCGCTGCATCCGGCCTGGGACTGAGCCAGAACATCTACACCCTGACCGGAATCAGTTCAGGGTCAGAAGCCACCGAACTGGCACCGCACCGTCCGGCGCTGATGGCAACATCAGACAACCCAGGCGTCAGTCAGCAACCCTGGCTGGGGCTAGCCCGGGACGGGCAGCGGGTGGTCACCGATGACGACCACCTGTTTGCCTCGATTCAGCACATCTTAACCACCCCGATCGGCAGCCGGGTGCTGCGGCGTGAGTATGGCTCGCACCTGACCGAGCTGCTGGGTGAGCCACTGAACCGGCGCGGTATGCTGCGACTCCAGAATGCCGTCGCCACCGCCCTGGTACGCTGGGAACCCAGATTCCGGCTGCACCGGGTACAAATTGATCTGAGTGGTGCACAAGGGGTACGAATCCGCCTGAGTGGCGAGACCGGACTGAACCGACGCCTGGCCTACGAACTGACCACCTTATGAACATTCCGAGTGCAGCCTATCAACGCTGGCAATCCGTCGCCAGCAGCCAGCCAGACCCCGACGGCACAACGGCAGCCCCGCTGATTCTGAGCAGTCAGGACAAACAAAAGATCAACAGCACCACACCCGTCCCGATACTGAGTGGCACGCTGCGACTGGCGGCACCGGCACAACTCCTGATCACCGGCCAGGTGAGTGGCACCTGTACCGGCGTGTTCGGGCTGGTCGTGACCGTGAATGGCACGCCAGTGTCTCCGGCAAAAGAGACCAACCGGTGCCATCCGGATTGTTGTGTGACCGTGCATGGCAATGGCAAAGACAGTTTTCAGCAGATTGTGCCGGTACACCTGATCACAGAAGAATACCCGGCAGGCACTTATGAGGTGGTATTGAGCGCTCTGAGCGCCTGGCAGGGAGAAGCAAAGCCTACCTGGATCAATGACCGCAAGGGCGGCAACATGAGCGGCCAGAGCAGCCTGCGGGTAGAACCGTTATGAACGGTAAGATCGACCTGTCAGCCCTGCCCCGGCGCGAACTGATTGCACCGAAAACCCTGGCTGAACTGACCACCGAACTGAAGAGCAGCCTGATCGACCAGATCCCGGCCCTGGCGCCCGGCCTGAGCCTGGAATCGACCCTGGAAAGCCAGCTGATTCAATGGCTGGCGCTGGTGATCTACCAGCAACGCGAACAGGCCAACGACTGGGCAAACAGCCTGATGCTGGCGCATGCGACCGGGCAACAACTGGATCACCTGGGCAACCTGCCCTGGCTGAACACCGCACGCAAAGAACTGGTCAGTGCCGACCCGGCACAACAACGGGCGGCAGTGTATGAAACGGATGAGGTCTACCGCCACCGGTTGCAACAAGCACTGGAAGGCTTTACCACTGCCGGATCGGTCGGAGCCTACCGGCACCATGCCCGTGCGGCCCATCCGGCAGTGCAGGATGTGTCTGTCGCGGCGCCTTCATTTATTGCCTGGCAACCGGAAACGGGGCAGAGCGGCATACCGGCAGACTGGCCGAACGACGTGCAACTGATCCGGGTCAAAGATGACGCCGGACTGACCGACCCGATGCCGGGCGATGTCGCGATCTGGCTGAACGGGAGTGCGCCAGGTGCGATCAGCGCAGACGTGGTCAGTACCGTATTAAACGCCCTGAACGCCGCCCTGATCCGCCCACTGAACGACCGCCCGCGGGCGCAGGCTGCGACCAGCCTGACCTATACGATAGAAGCCGGGTTGTGGTTTTATCCGGGGCCGGATGAAGCCGTGACCCTGGCAGCGGCCCGCGAACAGACCGAACATTACATCCGCGCGCATTACCAATTGGGGCATGACATTACCCGTTCCGGCCTGACCGCTGCGTTGCATCAGCCAGGGGTACAGAAAGTTGACCTGATCCGGCCCGCAACTGACCTGGTACTTACCGATCGGGAAGCAGCCTGGTGTGACCAGATCACCTTACACAATCGCGGACGAGCCACCTGATGGACAGCCTGTTACCACCGAACGCGACCGCGTTTGAACGCGCGCTGGAACAGATAGTGCGCACGCACCTGGCGGAGATCCCGGTAGAACTGATCTTCCGGCGCTGGGATCCGGCGCATTGCCCGGCAGCACACTTGGGCTGGCTGGCCTGGGACATGAGCGTCGATTTCTGGCAGGCAGACTGGCCGGACGATACGAAGCGGGCAGTGATCCGGCAGAGTGTCCCGGTACATCGGCACAAAGGCACCCTGGGCAGTCTGCGCACCGCGCTGGAAGCGGAAGGGTACCAGGTCGAGATCACCGAAGCAGATTATTACCGGTTGATCCTGACCGTGAGCAGTGAACAGCCACTGACGCCGGAGATTATCGCCAGCCTGAACGCGCGCCAGCAGGCCCATAAGGCGGCCCGCAGCACCTGCGAAATCCGACTGGCCCTGCGCTATCAGGCCACCCATGGCCAGCAACTGCAACTCCAGGCCACCCCTCAATTGATCCGGCAGCAACTGCACAGCGTATGAACAACACGACAGACTTTCATGGCATCCAGGCCACCGAGCCACGGGGCGTGCCCTGGCGAGTCGGTTTAGCCCCGGGGGCCCGGGTGGTGATCGGGGTGCAACAACAACTCCCGGCCACCCGGCTGGTGCTGCAACCGGGCGTACAGATTGAACGGATGGAGCTTACAACCGAATGAATACACAGATTGTGCTGACCGAAGCAGGCCACCAGGCGATGTTTACGGCAAACAACAGCGGACTGGCGGCAGAGATTGTCGCGGTCGGGCTGGGGGATGCGGCGTATGCGGTGGCAACCAACAGCGATGGACGTACTGGCCAGACAGCGTTACAGCACGAAATCGACCGGGTCAACTTGCGCTATGGCCAGCGAGTCAGCCAGGAACAACTGGACATCACGTTTACGGTGGAGACCGAACAGGCCTACTGGGTGAATGAAATCGGCTTTTATCTGGCTGATGACACCTTGTTCGGGGTCTGGTCAGATGCGGCGACTCCGTTTGCGTATAAGGCAGTCCAGACTCCGCTGGTGATCGGCCTGAGCTGGTTACTGGGCAGCTTGGGACAACATGACATCACCGTGCACCAGACCGGTGCCCCACTGGAACTACTGATGACAAAAGACCTGGCAGTGATCGGTACCGCACTCGCCAATCTGCAACTGCAACAACTCCGTCAGAACGACCGGATTACCGCGCTGGAGCAAGCTATATGAGCATCTCGACCGAAATCACCAAATTGATCAGTGCGGCTACTGAACTGGTCGCCTATTTCCAAAACATTAAGTCGGATATGGAAACCCGGATGGTGACCCGGGAAGCGCAATTTGACGAATGGCGCCAGCACCGTGACCGGCTGGGGCAGGATGGTGACGGAGCCTTGTACCCCGGCGTGCTGCAAGGCGAGGTATTTAACACCGGGGGAAATGGCGCGACACCGGGAGGATCGCTTGACTTTACCAGCCTGGAAAATGTGGGCACGAACAACAATGTTTATCTGCATATCCGCACGCCTTTGAATGTGAATACGCATTCAGAGATG
>JAHDCB010000110.1 GCA_020630035.1 Gammaproteobacteria bacterium | reverse complement strand
TTTATTGCAATACTATTACATGTAAGCAGCATCTCCCGTCACACGCGCAACATTGGAATCAATCACCTTTTATCAATCTACTATTTTAAGATACAATTCAAAAAACGTATTCCTATAGGTAATTTTGCAAAAGAGTCATCTACCTTTTTTGCCCACCTATCCGACACCTTTCAATATGCATGGTTCATTGTTCCACCCGTGCATAACAAAAGTGGTTACCCAAAGCGCCTACACCAATCTGAACACAGGCGTATATTTGTATTTCAAACGCCCTTACTTTAAGGGGTCGAGGTAATTTTTCTGAGCGACGCCGATAGTATCGATTGATAATAGCGTAGTCGTCAAAGCGGACCAGTACCAACCTGTACCATAAGGCATCAATGTAATCTCACCTGCAATACCATTGCCTGCTGTGTACCATGGTATTCAGTGCCCTCCATCTTATACGTCGCAGAACCTTTTTTTTGAACACCACCCCCGTCAACAATCTACGCGGCATAGCCTGTCTGGTCACGGCCGGCTTGTTTCTGGTCTCCACCGACGCAATCACTAAGTGGCTGGTGCCTCACTACCCGACAGGACAGATACTGTTTATACAGGGCAGCCTGATCACAATATTGGCTTTCATTTGCATGCGGATCAGGGGTGAATCGCCCATGGCCGCTCCGCACTGGAGACCCCACCTGTATCGCGGGGGACTTTATGTTGTCGGGGCCTTTGCTTTCCTCATTGCGTTACGCTACCTGCCTTTTGCCGAGGTCGTTGCTATCGCTTTTGCCGGTCCGATGATCATGACCCTGCTGGGTAAATTTTTCCTCGGAGAACCGGTTGGCCGGCATCGACTGTGCGCTGTAATGGCCGGCTTCATAGGTGTTCTGTTCGTCATGCAGCCTACCGCAGATGCACTACACTGGGCGGCGCTGCTGCCTTTGATAGTGGCACTGTCAGATGCGTTGCGTGACTTAGTCACACGGCAGATGGCCAGTGGTGAATCAAATCTGCGTATTGTGTTCTCAACCGCCGCCATACTTGCAACAGGCGGCCTGCTAACAATAGCCGGTGGCTGGAATACTCTGCGTACCGAGGACTTGATTTGGTTTGTGTTAAGTGCCTGCACATTTGTGATTGCGCACTTCGTTATGGTTGAAGCGTATCGTTACGGGCAGCTTGTGGCTGTAGCACCCTTTCGATACATTCAGATTATCTGGGCCATACTGGCAGGCTGGCTGATCTGGGGTGAAATTCCTTCCGCTGCTGTTTTTACCGGCATCGCTATTATCTTCGCTTCAGGGGTCTACATTGCGTGGCGTGAGGCACTGGCTCGCACAGCCTGATGATAAGCCCACCGTGACCATCACTGCGCAAGCCTGCTATTCAACCATCGTATCTATCGACAAGTGCTTAGTTCTGAGTACCGGTATGATCAGGAATAACGGCCAGGGATAAATGGCTCAGCGCTTACACTCGCAGTGACCCTGTTCTCAACTGCGCGGCGCTTCCCAACTCTGTCACCCGCTATGCCGCAGCCACCGTTTATTTGATACACTGGCAAAGCCGTTATGCGCTGATAAAAAACAGCAGTTTTGCCCCTTCCAGTTCGTTGACATTCGCCACCAGGTACTCCAGCGTCATTCACTCCAACCCCTTCAAAGCCGCATTATGGATAGCTGGTGCGATGATCAGCTTTACCCTGATGGCCATCGCCGGCCGGGCATTGTACGGGCATCTTGATACCTTTGAAATAATGCTCTATCGCTCGTTGCTTGGCATTGTTCTGGTACTGTTGGTTGGCTGGAAAACAGGCACACTTAATCAGATTAACGCAGGCAAAGCGCGTCTGCATATCATTCGCAACCTTTGCCATTTTACCGGGCAGAATTTATGGCTGTATGCCGTAGCCCTGATTCCACTGTCTCAGCTTTTTGCGTTTGAATTTTCCACGCCGCTCTGGGTCGCCTTACTGGCACCATTCATCCTGCAGGAAAAATGGACACCCACCCGTATCATGGTGGTAACGGTAGGCTTTGTGGGCGTTCTGCTTGTTGCACGCCCGGACATAGCGGTTGTCAACAGCGCGACACTGGCAGCAGCCTTGTGCGCAGTGGGATTTGCAGGCACCACCTTAAGCACAAAGCTACTGGCTCGCACAGAGTCGGTAACCTGCATTATGTTCTGGCTGGTCTGTTTGCAAGGTTTGTTCGGGCTGGTCTGCGCCGGATACGACGGTGATATTGCGATGTTGAATCACCAGACCTGGCATTGGGCAACGGTAGTCGGATTGTGTGGACTCATTGCGCATTTTTGTATCACTAACGCTTTAAAAATCGCGGCGGCAACAGTGGTTATGCCGCTGGAATTTTTACGATTACCGCTTATCGCAGTGGTTGGGTATTTACTTTACGATGAACCACTGTTGTTATCTGTCTTCGCTGGTGCGTTAATCATTTTTATTGCCAACGTGATCAATCTTCGGGCCGAGGCAAAACTTGCCGCCACGCCATCTGTGTAGGCTCATTAAAAATTCAAATCAAACCTCACGCTGCATGCGGATGCGCCGGCATGTCATGCCACCAGGGCATTTCCGGTTTTTCGAAAATTAAACCTGCCATCAGCCTCAAGCGGCAACATGTTGTTTACAGGCAGGCAGCAGACCTGACCGCCCAGCCACCCCCGACGGCACTGCCACCGGCCGGCAGTGGTCCCACAGCGAGACCAACACACCAACCCCGGCAACAGCCATATCCGCGGCACCATCGATCAGCATGCTGCCCACGGCACAGCACCCGTTGAATGACCCGACAGACCGGTTGGCACAGACTGTCAGGCGGTTTGCATTTATACTGACCGACAGACACTACTACGGACGCTTCATGACTCTGCCACAACAACTCGCCGGCAGGCTGCAACTGCCTGTTATCGCATCTCCGATGTTTCTGGTGTCGGGCCCTGAGCTGGTCACACAATGCTGCATAAACGGCGTTGCCGGCACATTCCCCGCGCTCAACCAGCGCAGCACAGACGGCTATCGTGAGTGGCTTGATCAAATTACAGAAACGCTGGCAGATCACCCGAATGCTGCGCCTTATGGTATCAACCTGATTGTCCATCGAACCAACCCTCGCGTGGAGGCAGATCTTAAGGTCACTGTCGATGCAAAAGTACCGATTGTCATTACCTCACTGGGCGCAGTATCGGAACTGGTAGATGCCGTACACAGCTACGGTGGCCTGGTGTTTCACGATGTGACCAATATGCGCCACGCCGAAAAAGCCATACAGGCCAACGTGGACGGGCTGATTCTGGTCAGCGCCGGTGCAGGCGGTCACGCCGGCACGCTGCATCCGTTTGCCTTTATCGAACAAATAAAACGCGAGTTTGATACCTGCGTAATTCAAAGCGGGGCTATCTCTACCGGTGCACAGGTACTTGCTTCAATTGCCGCCGGCGCTGACATCGCCTATATGGGGACACGCTTTATTGCCACCCGGGAAAGTCTGGCGCAGGACGAATACAAACAGATGATTACCGATGCCACTGCCGAAGATATAGTGTACACACCCAAAGTGTCGGGAATTCCAGCCAATTTTCTTGCCGCAAGCCTCACTGCCAACGGTATAGATATTACCGCCGCCACCGACCCCGACATTGACCTTGGCAAAGAACTCGATGAAGCCAAAGCATGGAAAACCATTTGGTCTGCCGGTCACGGCGTCGGTAACATCGATGACAATCCCTCCGTGGCGGAGCTCTGCATGAAACTAAAAACAGAATACAACGCAGCACTGGAAAATCTGCAACGCTGCTAACCAGTGAGGTTGCAGGACGCCGCCCTGTATTATTACCCCGCAGATTGCTTAAGAAATGTGAGGAGCATCCATGTCGGAAATAGAAACACTGGACAGTCGCGTGGTGTACCGCAACAAGTGGATGACGGTTCGCGAGGACACCATCAAAAGGGCCAGTGGCAGTCGCGGCATCTACGGTGTGGTAGACAAACCTGACTTTGTGGCCATTCTCCCGGTAGATAGGGGCCACATTCACCTGGTGCAACAATACCGCTACCCGGTTCAGGGCAGATACTGGGAGCTGCCGCAGGGTTCATGGGAAGAACAACCCGATACCGATAAACATATTCTCGCCGCCGCCGAGCTGCGCGAAGAGACCGGCCTTATCGCAGATCAGCTAACCCATATCGGGCACATTTATCAATCGTACGGACACTCCAATCAGGGCTTCAACCTTTTTTATGCCACGGATCTCCAATCTACAGAACAACAGCTCGATCAGGAAGAAGAAGGGCTGATTACCGATCGTTTTACCCTGAGCGAATTTGAATCAATGATTACAAGCGGTACTATTAAAGATGCCACCACCATCAGCGCTTATGGTTTCGCCAAACTCAAAGGTATTGTCTAAGCCACCGGCGGCCTGTGTACACAGAGGCCGCATACTGCCGAATAAAACTCCCCTGACAGCCCGCAGTCACTCTAACTGACCATACAAAGGTAATCATATGTCCGTAATCACTCAATCAACCGAAAGCGGTATTTGCACACTGGCCATGAACCGTGCAGATAAACTCAACGCGTTGAACCGTGAAATGTATACCGGGCTTACCGAAGGGCTGAGCCGGGCAAACACTGACGATAATTGCCGGGTTGTTGTTATAAAAGGTGCACCGGGAATTTTTACCGCCGGCAATGATATCGGTGATTTTGCAGCCGCACTTGCCGAAGGCGGCCGTTTCAACGAGCCGTTTCTTTTAATGCAGGCAATGCTTGCCTGTGACAAACCTGTTGTCGCAAGTGTGGATGGTGCAGCCATCGGTATCGGTACCACCTTGTTGTTTCACTGTGACCTGGTATATGCAGGCAGCGGTGCAAGCTTCCATACCCCTTTCGCTGATCTGGGTGTGTGCCCGGAGTTCGGTTCATCGATTACGTTTCCCGCATTGTTAGGCAGTCATCGCGCTGCACAAATGCTGTTACTCGGCGATGCAATGTCCGCTATTGATGCAGAGCGCTTCGGCCTGGTCAATCAACTGGTCGATTCAACCGAACTCGACAATACCGTTGCCAAAGCAGCCGCCAGACTCGCAGCCAAACCACAAGATGCACTGCAGACATCCCGCCGCCTGCTTAAACCTGACACCGCGCATATGTTAGAAGTCATCGAACGTGAAGGTGAACAGTTTGCTCGATTGATGCAAACAGATGAATTCAAATCCAACCTTGAGAAGTTTCTCAGTAAAAAAAATGGATAAAGAAACACTGACAACACACTGGCAGAACCTTCAGGGTCAGTCACTGGGCATATCAGACTGGCTGCAGGTTGATCAGCAGCGTATTAATGCATTTGCGGACGCCACGCTGGATCATCAGATAATACATATTGATCCGCAGGCAGAGGCCACCAAAAAGCTGGGTGGCACAATCGCCCATGGATTTTTGAGCTTGTCGCTGCTTTCACATCTGGTGGCCAGCCTGATCGGCGCCCATAAAGACGACCACACCGTGTTAAATTATGGCCTGAACCGGGTACGGTTTCTGACACCGGTACCCGCCGGTGCCAGCATACGCCTGCAATCAACCGTCAAAGCGGTGACTACAAAACCCAACGGGGTGCTGGT
>JAHDCB010000109.1 GCA_020630035.1 Gammaproteobacteria bacterium | reverse complement strand
CAACGATGTCCATTTCTTCATGAAACATCGTGACAGGCAGGCCGATAACGTCCAGCAGATAACGTCGCAGGCTGATCACTGTCTGTGCTCGTGAGCAGATGACCAATACCTTGGCGGGCGCTAGTGCGCGTAACTGGTCTGTCAACCAGGAGACGCGGTTATCTATCCGACACCATTTACGCGGATAATGCATCTCAGGCGTCAGGTCTTCTTTATGTTTAAGGTAGTCGCCTGGTAGCGCGAGCGGGTAGTGGTGTACCCGACGCCCCGGAAAGCCCTGAATAACCTGGCGGGTATTGCGGAACAGCAGACGTCCGGTACCATGCTGATCCAGCAGTTGCTGAATCGCTGCCTGGTTGTTGTCCGGAACTTCATGCAGCAGTTCTGCGAGTAGAGTGTGTTGTGTTGTGGTTAAGTCTTGCCCGGCTAGTAATGCGGTGGCCAGTTGCGCGACTGGCTGATAGGCTTGTTCTTCAGCCAGAAAATGCGCATAATCGTGAAATCTTTGTGGGTCCAGCAGGCGCAGCCGGGCAAAATGCCCGGCCTTACCGGACTGTTCCGGGGTTGCCGTCAGCAGTAATACACTGGAGATACTTTCAGCCAGTGCAGCTACAAAATCGTACGCTAGCGTGGACTCTTCCGGTGTCCAGACCAGGTGATGTGCTTCATCGACTACCAGCAGATCCCATTCGCCTGCCAGGGCCGCTCGCGCCACACGAGCTGAACTGGTCAGAAATTCCAGGCTGCACAGTACGCGCTGGCTGGCCTGAAACGGGTTACCTTTGCCTGGTTGCAGAAAGCGTTCATCATCAAACAATGTGAAGTGCAGGTTAAAGCGGCGTAACATTTCGACCAGCCATTGATGAATCAATGCCTCTGGTACCACCAACAGCACGCGTTGCACCCGCTCAGATAGTAATAAGCGGTGCATGATCAGGCCCGCTTCAATGGTTTTACCCAGACCGACCTCGTCTGCCAGTAGTACCCGGGGTGATAGCCGGTTGGCTACCTGATGTGCGATATATAACTGATGTGGAATCAGTGCGACACGTGGGCCATTCAGGCCGAATACGGGTGAGCACCAGTTAGCCTGTAGTTGTTGCCAGGTCTGGTATCGCAGTTGAAACCAATGATCTGCATCTAAGCGGCCTAACATGAGTTTGTCGTATGGACGGCTCAGCGGGAGCTGATCTGAGAGTTGCCGTTCCGGTACCGTGACAACTTGATCGCTTTCTGTACAACATTGATAACACAACAGGCCGTCACGTATATCGACCTGTGTGACGGTTAGTGTGCGGCCTGCCTCATCCTCAATGATGTCGCCGGCCTCAAATTGAACCCGTAATAACGGCGCGTTGCGGGTGGCATAGGTGCGTTGTACACGGCTGGTGGTGAAGGCAATCTGCACCGTACGTACATCAACTGAAATCACGACACCAATACCATGGTCTGGTTCGGCTTCACTGATCCAACGTTGGCCAGGTAAAAACATAAATAAAACTCACGGAGTGAATAGTATGAAAAATCAGGTAGGCTGGTTACGCAGAGGGTTGTTGCCAATAATGATTATATTGGTAGTCATAGTTGCTCTGGTCTTTGTGATCGGGAAAGTACGTCATAGCCTGGAATATGCGGATAGTGATCCGGACCGTGGTGCTTTGACCAGTGGTATGGCGCAGCCGGATGCGATGGGTGATGCCTACACCCAGGTTATTTATCCGGCAGATCAGGGCTGGGGTGCCGTTGAAAGCTTGTGGTTTTATAACACGACACAAGGCTCGAATATGCTGCCGTATGATTTTTTCCTGCATCTGGAGCAAGCCGGGTCAGAGACATTATTCCGCGATGCGGCGAATATCAACGATTATCGTTATCTGGTGCAGAAGGCGACTCACAGCAACCCGGATGGTTTGCCGCTGGGGTTTGTCAGAGACACCTATCAGGGGCGGCATTATGTTGGCCTGACCTGTGCGGCGTGCCACACGGGTCAGGTCAACTATCAGGGTACCGCGATCAGAATTGATGGTGGTATTCCGATGGCTGATATGGTGGGCTTTCTGGAAGGGTTGGCCAAGGCCATGAATGCAACCTTACAGGATGAGGCAAAATTCAACCGATTTGCTGATCAGGTGCTGGCCGGTGATGCTTATTCTGGTCCTCAGCAAATTCGGCAGGATTTGTACACCTACGCCTTACGGTTGAGTTTATATAACAGCATTAATCGGAGTTATAACGGCTCTCACCGGGTCAATTATGGCCACGGTCGTCTGGACGCGTTCGGACGGATCTTTAATCGTACGATTGAGCATCTGTTAACCCGGGAGCAACTACGTGAAGTTATTCGTGAGATGCCGGGTATTCTGCCGGGGCAGGCGGAACAGATTGTCGCCGAGACCAGCGAACTTCTGACTGCTGCCAACCGCGAAGCAGTAATGCGCAAGATATTTACCACCCTGCAGAAAAACGGTAAAAGCAGATTTGGTGCGTTGCGGATTATGGTGCGGTATCTGCGTGATGCTGTGTACAACTCCCCGAATGCGCCAGTCAGTTATCCGGTGATCTGGGATATTCCACAACATGACTTCGTACAATGGAATGGTACTACGGCGAATGCCGGGCCTGGCTCCCTGGGTCGTAATGTGGGTGAAGTGATCGGGGTATTTGGCACGTTGGACTGGTACCTGGATGATGAATGTGACCTGGCGGCGCGTATTACTGGCCAGTGTAGTCTGTTCGGCGAGCCTACTAAAGATCAGTTGATTCGTTTTAAAACCTCAGTGGATAAACACAATCTGGTCAAAATGGAGCAGCAGCTGGCCACATTGAAGTCACCGAGCTGGGAAGACCCGAATCTGCAGGATATCCTGCCCGCACTGGACGCACAAAAAGTAGCCGCAGGACGTAAATTGTACGAACAATATTGTGTTGCCTGTCACCATGATATTGACCGTGATGACCCGCATCGCAAGGTTGTGGCCTATATGTCGGATATCAACAAGGTTGGTACTGACCCGCAGATGGCGCTGAATAGTGTCAATTACACTGGCAAATCCGGCTTTTTGCAGAATCTGTATGTTGAGGCGGGTAGTGGCAACCTGGTGGTGCAGGAAACAATGCCGGTTGCGGCACTCCTCAAGCTGGGTGCGATGGGTGTTGTGGGTAGTCCGGACCCGGATACCAACTCGCTTTACAAGGGTTTGGAAATGATCATGGATATCGGTAGTGCACTCAGCAAAAATGAGGCAAAGGCCTCGTTAAAACAAGGTGACTACCCGTTAGGCAGCCCGAAGGCACCCTATAATCCGCTGCTATCTTACAAGGCACGACCACTGAATGGTGTCTGGGCTAGTGCGCCTTATCTACATAATGGATCGGTTCCTACCTTATATGACCTGCTGCTGCCGGCTGACCAGCGGCCAAAAAAATTCCTGGTGGGTTCACGTGAACTGGATGTAGAAAAGGTGGGCTTTAAGTCCAGCGGTTATGCGCATGGCTTTACCTTTGATACCAGTTTGCCGGGCAATGGCAATCAGGGGCATGAATATGCTGCGGGTAAGATGCCCCTGCCAAATGGCAAAATCTTGCCGCCGCTCGACCATGAGCAGCGTATGGCTCTGGTTGAGTATCTGAAGAGCCTGTAGGGTGCCTCTGTAGACTGAAATTAGTCTGATCTGTCAGACCATAAAAAGCCCGTATCGCTTTGCGACACGGGCTTTTTCGTTCTGCTGATAAATAACTGGTGGCAACCGGGCTTCAGCCCTTGATGCGGCTGTTGCGCACGATGCCACTAACTGTTGAATAGTGCAGCTTGAAATAATCACCGACTTCTTTCAGGGTATAGCCACCACTTGCATAGGCCAACACGATCGCTTCATTGCGGTCTTGTGCCTGGCGTTCATACTCACTGATTGGTTTGGCCGGTGGGCGACGTTGTGCCAGTGGAATTTCATCCAATGGTTTGTCTTTATCAATCAGCGACTGCATTCTGACGACGAACTGGTCGTTGCCCAGATAGACCTGATGTCGCAGATGATTCCAGATAGAAGGCTGATCTACTCCGGACTGGACAAATTTGATGTAACGCTGTCTGGCTTGTTGGGGATCTTCGCTGAACTTTTGTAGCAACAGGTCAGATGCCAACCAGATGGGTTTGCTGATGGTACCGGCAGTGGCCGGGTAGCTGCTCCACACCCAGTTATCCACAGAGTCCGTAGCACCGATACGCACCGGATTCAGCACAATATGTCGTGCAACTGGTAAGAACAGCGGCTCCTTATCGACCAGGATCGCCTTGTAGCGGCCCTGGAAGACGTGCCCTGCCAGGTTGTTGGCGCGATTAAAACGCTGGGTATACACGCCATTCAGTTGACGCATCCCTTTTGCCAGGTTGGGCTGTGGCGTTTCAAACAGCAGATGGTAATGATTATCTAACAGGCAATAGGCATAGCACAGCCAGTTAAAGTGGTTGCAGACTTCATGCAACACCTGCAGAAAGTTTGTCCGGTCCTGGTCAGATTCAAAAATCGGATTGCGCCCGTTACCTCGGGAGGTGACGTGGTACAAAGCGCCGGAGAACTCCAGCCTGAGTGGTCTTGCCATGTTGATTGATCCTCCAAAGAACCTTGTGCTTAAAGACCTGTTACCAGGTTTTCATCATACAGCATCAGCATCCACTTTATCCACTAGCTGATAGACGGCACCACAATACGGGCAGATTGCCTGGTTCGACTGCTCAAATGGCAGAAATACCCGTGGATGCATCGCCCAGACTTCAGCATCTGGCGCCGGGCAACTAAGGGGTAAGTCCGCAGGTGTGACCTGAGTGACGGAGGGTTGCATAGGTTATGACTCCAGCCAGGTTAACCAGTGATGATGCGCCGTACTACGTCCATGCACCACATCAAAATAACGGGTTTGCAGTTGTTCAGTCACTGGCCCGCGTCCACCGGCACCAATGGTGCGACCATCCACTTCACGTACCGGCGTGACTTCTGCGGCGGTGCCAGTGAAAAAGACCTCATCAGCAATATAGACTTCATCACGTGTGATGCGTTTTTCAATCACCGGGTAACCAGCCTCTTGTGCTAACTGCATCACTGTGCGCCGCGTGATACCGTCCAGCGCCGAGGTCAGGTCTGGAGTGAAAATAACACCATCGCGGACAATAAACACATTTTCACCGGATCCTTCCATCACAAAGCCGTGTGCATCCAATAATAGTGCTTCGTCATAACCCGTATCCAGGGCCTCCTTCAGCGCCATCATGGAATTCATATAGTTGCCGTTGGCCTTCGCCCGACACATGGTCGCATTCACATGATGTCGGGTAAAGGAAGAAACACGCACCCGGATGCCACGGGTCATATTGTCTTCACCCAGATAAGAGCCCCATTCCCAGGCAGCGACTGTGGCATGTGTCTGCAAATTATCTGCACGTAACCCCATCCCCTCGGCACCATAAAAAAACATGGGTCGGAAATAGGCGGACTGCAGGCCGTTGGCGCGCATCATCGACTGGTGCGCGGCATTGATCTCATGCTGACTGTAAGGTGCCGGGATGCCCAGAATATGTGCCGAATCGAACAGCCGGCGGGTGTGGTCAGCCAGGCGAAAAATAGCCGGGCCCTGTTCTGTTGCATAGGCTCGTACACCTTCAAATACACCCATGCCGTAATGTAATGTATGGGTCAGCACATGAATATTCGCTGCACGCCAGTCCACCAACTCACCATCAAACCAGATCAGGCCATCACGTTCTGCCATCGACTGCATTACCAGAC
>JAHDCB010000108.1 GCA_020630035.1 Gammaproteobacteria bacterium | reverse complement strand
TCTCATGAAATCTATTGTTAAATCAATTGCTTACTAAAAACTGTCCGAAGTGTTGCTATATATTATACAGACATAGTCTAATGCCGATATCATAATTTTTATTTTTACTATATTTCGAAGAAAAAAGATTAAATAGCTCATATTGGCTAAAGTTTCTAAAACTGGACCACTGTTTTTTCATAATATTTTTAGAATTTCTCAGTAATATTTTTTATTTATCTTCGGGTAATGTTTTCTCTTAAAAACTCCGGTGCAAAATCGGCGCCGTTACGCCAGGATAATGTGTGTCCTTCTAAAGTAAAGTGTCTAAAAAACTTTTTATCTTTTAACAGTTCAAAAATTTCACCATATAATTCAGTGGCCAGATCAATCTCACCTTCTGCACCGTCGTTAAAACATAGATAGACTTTGTAATCTTCAATATACCTTGCCTGTGTAACGTGTATAAACATCTGACTTCATTCCAGCGGTTGAATTTTCGACAATGGCCTTCTATCCCTTGCAGCCTCCCAGTTTGCCATCAGCTCGTCTTTATGTAATACATACCAGTCAAGTACGGCATTCAGTGCCCTACGTGGAAACTTCCCCGTCACAACTCCGGTTTCAATATCGACAGTGATTTCATATTCACCATATTCGGCATGAAAATGCGCTGGACAATGCTCAGATATACATGCGAATCACTATCCCGAGAAAGCGACTTATTTCAGGCATATCACCTCTTCCAGATTAACCAGGCTACTGAGCGGCCTGCACAGTATTCTGCAACAGACTGGCGACCGTCATAGGGCCAACCCCGCCCGGTACCGGCGTGATCCAGGCGGCTGACTGACACGCTGTTGCATAGTCGACATCACCGCACAGACTGCCATCCGGCAGTCGGTTAATTCCGACATCAATCACTACTGCGCCCGCCTTAACCCAGTCACCCGGAATAAAGCGCGGGATGCCGACCGCAGCAACCACAATGTCCGCCGCCCGCACCTTCTCCGCCAGTTGTTGCGTCTTGCTGTGGCACAGCGTCGGGGTGCAACCTGCCAGTAATAATTCCAGCATCATTGGCCGACCCACGATATTCGACTGACCCACGATCACAGCATCCCGGCCCGGCAACGCAATTCCGGTACGCTGTAATAAGGTCATCACCCCCTTCGGGGTACAGGGCCGCAGGGCTGGTCGGCGCAGCAACAGGCGACCAATATTGTGCGGGTGAAACCCGTCAACATCTTTGTGTGCGGCAATCCGTTCTGTCACCTGATGCTCATCCATCTGATCCGGTAACGGCAGTTGTACCAGAATACCGTGAATATCATCCCGGGCGTTCAGTTGATCAATCGTCGCCAATAATTCAGCCTGAGTACTGTCTGCCGCCAGCCGGATCAGCTCAGAATGCAACCCGGCCCGGGTACAGGCACGCTGCTTATTGCGTACATACACCTGCGAGGCCGGATTATCGCCCACCAGTACCACCGCCAACCCCGGTGGGGTCTGATCTGGTTTTGATGAAATTTGTTGTCCGATCCGCTCAATGATCTCAGCCGCAATCGCCTTACCATCTAATACTTGTGCCTGAGGCATACCAGGTTCTCCGAATTGTGCATACTAAGTGGGCCGAATCACAGCCCGCTGCTTATCTCAATAACAGACGTCAGGGGGCCAATGCATAGGCATCCATCAGTTATTTCTGGAATCCTGACCACCCACCTGCAACACGGCCAGAAACGCATCCTGCGGAATATCCACCCGACCGACTTGTTTCATCCGTTTTTTGCCTGCCTTCTGTTTTTCCAGCAACTTGCGTTTGCGCGTTATGTCACCACCATAACACTTCGCGGTTACATTCTTGCGTAACGCCCGCACGGTAGAACGCGCAATAATCTTGCTGCCGATCGCCGCCTGGATCGCCACTTCAAACATCTGACGCGGAATCAGATCGCGCATCTTTTCGGTCAGTGCACGCCCGCGACTGTCGGCATGATCGCGATGCACAATCAAAGAAAGCGCATCCACAGTCTCACCATTGATCAGAATATCGAGCTTGATCAGTCGGTCCGGCTGAAAACGCTTCAGCTCGTACTCAAACGAGGCGTAACCGCGACTGACCGACTTCAGCCGATCAAAAAAATCCAGTACCACTTCGTTCAGTGGTAGTTCATATATCAACTGCACCTGGCCGCCGAGATAACGCAGATCCTTCTGCACCCCACGTTTTTCGATACACAGGGTGATCACATTGCCCAGATAATTCTGCGGCACCAGGATATGCGCCTCAATAATCGGCTCGCGGATTTCCTCCACCCGACCCGGATCCGGCAAATCAGCCGGGTTATCAATCCGGATCAGACTGCCATCCTTGCACAACACTTCGTACACCACCGTCGGCGCGGTGGTGATCAGATCCAACTGATATTCGCGCTCCAGCCGCTCCTGAATAATCTCCATATGCAGCATGCCGAGAAAGCCGCAGCGGAAGCCAAAACCCAGTGCCTGTGAAGTTTCCGGTTCATAGTGCAGTGCGGCATCATTCAACCGCAGCTTTTGTAACGCATCGCGAAAATTTTCGTAATCATCCGAAGAGACCGGATACAGCCCGGCAAACACCCGTGGATGAATCGTGCTGAAGCCAGGCAACGGGTCCGCAGCCGGCTGCTCCGCCAGGGTAATCGTATCGCCGACCGGTGCAGCATCAATTTCCTTGATCCCGGCGATGATAAAGCCCACCTCACCACAATTCAGTTGTGCGGTAAAGGTGCGCTTTGGTGTGAAGATACCGACTTTTTCGACCTGATAGGTGCGCCTGGTCGACATGATATGCATCTTATGTTTCGGGCGGATCTGACCATGCACCACCCGGATCAGCGAAATCACCCCGACATACGGATCAAACCACGAATCAATGATCAACGCCTGCAACGGATCGTCCTGCTCGCCTATCGGTGGCGGAATTGTGGCCACCAGACATTCCAGCAACGCCGGCACGCCCTCCCCGGTCTTCGCACTAACTGGCAAGGCATCAGTCGCCTCAATCCCGATAATCTCCTCAATTTCGTGCATCACCCGTTCCGGCTCGGCAGAAGGCAGATCCACTTTATTCAGTACCGGCAACACCTCCAGGCCCTGCGCAATCGCGGTATAACAATTCGCCACACTCTGCGCCTCAACCCCCTGGGCGGCATCCACCACCAACAGGGCGCCCTCACAGGCCGCCAGCGAGCGCGAGACCTCATATGAAAAATCGACATGCCCGGGCGTGTCGATAAAATTCAACTGATAGGTCACACCATCCTGCGCCGTATAGTGCAACGTGACTGCCTGCGCCTTGATGGTGATGCCGCGCTCCCGCTCCAGATCCATCGAATCCAGCACCTGCGCTGCCATTTCGCGCTGACTCAGCCCGCCACACCACTGGATAAACCGATCCGCCAGGGTCGACTTACCATGATCAATATGGGCAATGATCGAAAAATTACGAATATGGCGCAAATCAGTCATACACGGATATGTCCATCACCCAACACAATAAACTTCACCGACGTCAGACCCTCCAGCGCCACCGGGCCGCGTGCATGCAACTTATCTGTCGAAATACCAATCTCCGCACCCAAGCCATACTCAAACCCATCGGCAAACCGGGTGGAGGTATTCACCATCACCGAACTGGCATCCACCTCACGCAAAAACTGCCGCGCCCGGGTGTAATTTTCAGTCACGATACTATCGGTATGCTGCGAACCATGCGTATTGATGTGCGAGATCGCCTGCGCCAGACTGGTGACCACCCGGATAGATAAAATCGGCGCCAGATATTCGGTATCCCAATCTGCATCCGTCGCCGGAATACAGGACTCACCTAACAAGCGACAAGTCTCGGCGCAACCGCGCAGCTCGACCCCATGCTCCCGATAGGCTGCTGCCAGTGGCGGCAACAACTCAGCTGCCCGCGCCTGGTGCACCAGCAAGGTCTCCAGCGTATTGCAAGTGCCATACCGCTGAGTCTTCGCATTCAGCGCCACTGCGTGCGCCTTCTCCGCATCCGCTGCGGCATCCAGATATACATGACAAATACCATCCAGATGCTTGATCACCGGCACCCGCGTCTGCTCACTGATGCGCTGAATCAGCCCTTTGCCGCCACGCGGAATGATCACGTCGATACTCTCCGGCTGAGTGATCATCTCGCCGACCACCGCCCGATCTGTGGTATTCACCACCTGCACCGCTTCCGGCGCAATACCAGCCTGTTGCAACCCCTGCTGAATACCGTGCGCAATCGCCTGGTTCGAGTGATACGCCTCAGAACCGCCGCGTAGAATGGTCGCATTGCCCGACTTCAGGCATAACGCCGCAGCATCTGCAGTCACATTCGGGCGCGATTCATAAATGATGCCGATCACCCCCAACGGCACCCGCATCCGACCGACCTGGATACCACTCGGGCGGTACGCCATATCAAAGATTTCACCCACTGGATCGGGCAATGCCGCGATCTGCTGCAACCCCTCCAGCATGCTATCAATGCGTGTCTGGGTCAGCTCCAGCCGATCCAGCAAGGCGTCATCCAGACCTTTCTGCGCACCCGCCGCCAGATCCTGCTGATTCGCCGTGTGTAGCTCAGCGCGTGGCTGATCCAGATGCTGCGCAATACCCAGCAACGCCGCATTCTTGGTCTGAGTGGTAGTCGCGGCGAGCTGTTGCGCCGCCGCTCTGGCCTGGCGCCCCAGGGTACTCACGTAAGAAGTTATATCAGTCATGTCCTGACCTTAAATATGGATTGCGGGCACCTCTGAATCAGAGGTGCCCTTGAAGAATGAGAGTATCGACGTTCGACAACCGCGCCAGAGTCAGCACAGACTCCGGAATATCCGTCAGATGCAGAACAACAGACGTTTGCCTGGCCACGTCCAATGCCTCCAGCAACAACGCCAGTGCCGCACTGTTCGCCTGGGTGACGGCACGCAGCGACAGCGTCGCCCGGGACTGGGTTCTGAGCCAGGCCTCCAGCGATACCCACAGATCGGGCACCGTGGCAAAATCCAGACAACCGGACACGAGTGCCGAGTCCGGTTGTTCCAGTATCAATTCCGCCGTCATGATGCCGCTTGATTCTTTGCCTGCAGCGACTGGATCAGATGGTCAATCCCGTGCGCAATCCGGGTTGAGCGATCCCGCGACTTGCCCGCACCCTGGCGAATCAGACTCTTGAAGGTACTGCGATAATTCGTGATCAGGCTGACCCCTTCAACCACCACATCGTATATCAGCCAGCCGCGCTCAGCATGGCGATGCAACCGGTAGTTAACCGGAATCGCCTGACCCTGCAGATCAATCACCTGGGTCGGTGCCAGCATCTTTTGCTGATCCTTACTGAACCGCACCGGCAGATACGCAATGTTCGGATCCGGATACAACAACAAGGTCTGCGCATACGAGCGCACCAGCAGAGTCTGAAACGCCTGCACCAATTGGTCACGCTGCGGCTGAGTCGCCTGACGCCAGAACGGGCCCATCGCCGAACGAGTGATGCGCTCGAAATCAAACGCCGGTACCACCGTATGCTGAATCAGCGGATACAACAGCCCCGGATCGGCCGCGATCTCCGTCTGCCGCTTCGCCAGTTGCGCGAGGGCGTTATCCACCGTGCGCTTGACCACCTGATGCCCCGACTCAGCTGCTGGCGCCAGATTGAACCAAGCTGCCAGCAAACCAGCCACCAAACCATAATATACCTTTCTCATGTTACCTTTTCCTATACCTATTTAATATGACCGTTTTTTAATTTTTA
>JAHDCB010000107.1 GCA_020630035.1 Gammaproteobacteria bacterium | reverse complement strand
AGAGCAAGATGCAATTCAGCGAAGCCTGGTTACGTGAGTGGGTAAACCCACCGATCAATACGACAGCCCTGGCAGATCAACTCAGTATGGCCGGGCTGGAGGTTGATGCCATCACACCAGCAGCCCCACCGTTTCACGGCGTCGTGGTCGGTGAGGTCAAACAATGTGAACAACACCCGAATGCGGATAAGCTCAGGGTGTGCCAGGTGGATGTCGGTGCTGAGGCACTGACCCAGATTATTTGTGGCGCCAGTAATGTGGCTACTGGCCTGAAGGTACCGGTAGCCTTACCCGGCGCACGCTTAAGTGCTGATTTTAAGATCCGCAAGACCAAACTACGGGGTGTCGCCTCGCTGGGGATGATCTGTTCTGCGTCTGAGCTGGGTCTGGCTGAGTCCAGCTCGGGCATTCTGCCACTGGCCGGGGACGCCCCGGTGGGGGAAGATTTCCGCACTTACTGGGATCTGGATGACGCCTGCATCACGGTAGACCTGACGCCGGATCGAGGCGATTGTTTGTCTCTGCGCGGCATCACACGTGAAGTCGCTGCTCTGAATGAGCTATCCGTCACAGAACCCGCTATTGCCGACATCCCGGCGGCGCACACCACGCAGGTCAATGTGACATTACAGGCACCTCAGGCCTGTCCATATTATGCCTGTCGTGTCGTACAAGGTATTGATCGTCAGGCACAGTCACCATATTGGTTGCAGGAACGTCTGCGGCGTAGCGGTTTACAGTCAGTATCGCTGGTGGTGGATATCACCAATTATGTGATGCTGGAGCTGGGTCAGCCGTTACACGCGTTTGATCTGGCGCAGGTACAAGGTGCCATACAGGTGCGTTATGCCCAGCCGGAGGAACGTCTGACTGTGCTGAGCGGTGCCGACATCGCTGTGCAACCGGATACCCTGTTGATTGCTGATCAGCGCGGCCCGCTAGCCCTGGCCGGGTTGATGGGCGGTGCTGCGTCTGGCGTCAGCAGCACGACCGAGGATGTCTTGCTGGAGGCCGCGTTTTTTACCCCTCGCGCCCTGGCTGGTCAGGCACGGTGTTATGGCCTGCACTCTGAAGCAGCACACCGGTTTGAACGCGGTGTGGATCCGGCGCTACCGGTTCTGGCATTGCAGCGGGCCTCTGAGTTGTTACGTGATATTGCTGGCGGCGTGCCCGGCCCGGTGACTGAGACCTGCGAGGCAGACGCCTTGCCATCATCACCGGTGATCTTGTTACGGCGCGCGCAGATTCCACGTGTGCTGGGGATTAACCTGGCAGATGATACCGTGACAGCGATGTTGCAACGTCTGGGGATGCAAGTCACATCAACCGATGCTGGCTGGTCAGTCAAGCCACCCAGTGCACGGTTTGATCTGACTCTGGAGGTTGATCTGATTGAGGAACTGGCACGGCTGTATGGTTATGCCCGAATCCCGACCAGTGCAGGCTCTGCGCCACTCGCCTTATCAGCACAGCCGGAAACGGCTCTGGATACGATGCAGGCCAGGCAGGCTCTGGTAGCTCGCGATATGCAGGAAGTGGTCACTTACAGCTTTATCAGCCCGGAGTCCGCGCAACAGTTTGCCCCGGATGCACAGGTCATACGTTTACAGAATCCGGTATCCCAGTCGATGTCTGTGATGCGTCCGGGCTTATGGGCCGGGCTGGCAGGCTGCCTGCAATATAATCTGGCGCGCCAGCAACAGCGGGTGCGTGTGTTTGAACAGGGGCAGGTATTCCGGCAACAGGCAGAAACGTTACAACAGCAGGATTATCTGGCCGCCGCTGTGTGCGGCCCAGTGGCCGAGGCAAACTGGGCTGAAGACAGCCGGGGGGTCGATTTTTATGATCTGAAGGGTGACCTGGAGCACTTGTTTGCGATGATCAGTGACCCAACTAGGCTACACTTCGTACCCGCCGAACATCCGGCGCTACACCCTGGCCAGAGTGCCCGTATCATCTCCGCTACCCAGAACGAAACCGTTGGCTGGATCGGTTTGCTGCACCCTCAGTTGCAGGAACAGCCGAACCTCCCGCGCGTGTTCGTGTTTGAAATCTGTCTGGCCAGTCTGCCACCCAGGCCATTGCCCGCGTTCACACCTGTCTCACGTTATCCGGCTATCCGGCGAGACCTGGCGTTTGCAGTAGACCGGGCTTGTTCGTATCAGCAGATACACGACCTGGTGCGCCAGACAGCGCCCACGATCGTGAGTGATATCCGACTGTTTGATGTGTATACCGGAGATCAGGTCGCCGAGAATCAGAAAAGTCTGGCCCTGCGGCTGACCTTTCAGGCGGCTGACAATACCCTGGAAGAAGCACAGGTAGACACAATATGCACTGAAATCACCCAAGCCCTGGCAACACAGTTTGCCGCCACGCTACGTGATCAGGAGGGAGCTTAATGGCGCTGACAAAGGCTGATATGGCAGAAAATCTGTTTACCCGGATGGGGCTGAATAAACTGGAAGCACGGGATCTGATTGAGGCATTCTTTGCTGAAATCAGTCAGCAACTGGTCTCCGGTAATGCCGTCAAACTGTCTGGTTTCGGTAGTTTTCAGCTGCTGGATAAACAGCCGCGTCCCGGGCGTAATCCGAAGACGGGGGAACAAGTGACCATCAGTGCCCGGCGCGTGGCCACATTCCGGGCGGGCAATAAACTGCGGGAACGCATTCTGGATGCGCACCGGGCCCGGGCAGCAACTGCGGCCGATGCCTGATACAACGCCGGATATCGGCCTGACCATCCCGGCAAAGCGTTATTTTACGATTGGTGAGGTCAGCCGGTTATGCTCTCTGAAATCGCATGTCCTGCGCTACTGGGAGCAGGAATTTCCACAACTACAACCGAATAAGCGCCGGGGCAATCGACGCTATTATCAGCGGCATGATGTCGAGCTGATCTGCCGGATACGCCACCTGTTATATGACCAGGGCTTCACCATAGACGGTGCCCGTCAGCAACTGATGCAGCCGGCAGAGCAACCTGCAACGGCCACCACGCCTGTGAATAAAACGCAGCTCGCGCAGCTACGCGAGCAGATCACTGCCGTACGCCAGCTATTGGATACCCCGGTTATTGCTCCCGAACCGGCGCCACAGCAGCATGAAATTGCGGCTTGCTGAACAACACAAATCACATTATCCTGTCAGACATGTTTCCTGCGGTGTAGGAGCGTTGTTACGCGAGATTCCTGACCGATGCCTGTATCCGACCCGGGTTCTCAGCCTGAGGTGCCGCTTATTGATCCACCAACCAGTGGAACACATAGCACGCCTCGGTGATCCCACCTGAAATGGCGGTTCAGGATGCATGGACAACCTCGACATACGCGGGAAACCTCCTCTAGCGATCTGACTGAGTTTCATCTCGTCCATGCTTTATAACTTCTTTCGAGTCACAGTGAGGACAGGCTACTCCCTCAGGCCTCTGAAAATCTAAACTCTAGTTTTCTAACTAAAGGACTAAAAATGAAAAGAAAATCTTTCCTATATATTATAATAAGTCAATTTACTTTATTAATTATATCCAGCTCCACCTTCGCTTATAACTCCTCAAGCTGGATGCAAGATATTGACGACAATACTTATCTAGGCCAACTAGCTATTCCCGGAACACATGACTCCGGCGCATATGAAATATCCACTGACATAGGGGAAACTCAAGACTGGAGTATTTCTCAGCAGCTCAATAATGGCATTCGTTTTTTAGATATACGTATAGCTAATAATTCCTCACAGAATGACTTCGAAGTCCGTCACGGGATACTAGAATTAGGTAGTTTTAACAAAAATGTCATGGAGCCTGTAATCAATTTTTTAAGTAGTCACCCTCATGAAACCATTTTCATGTCAATTAAAGACGAGGACACACTTGATATATTGAGATTAAAGAGAAGCTATATTCATAAAAATGGAAGTAAATTTTATCATAATTCAGTTGAGCCAAGGACCCAATTGAAAGATGTACGTGGAAAAATTGTTCTTTTCGATAGGTTCAAAGGAAATGATGGAACAGGGATAAGATGGAATAGTGGTTCATTAAAAATTCAAGATGAGTACGAACTACAGCTACAAGGAAGTATTCCTATACTCAATATAAGTATTCCTGTAATTAACAGCATTGATTATGCCAGAAAAGCACAATCTGTTGTGGAGCATTTGGATAAAGCCATTAACCATTATTCTTCATCAAATTTTTGGATTAACTTTACAAGTGCTAATTATAAGGGTTTGTATATTGGTAATTCTGCAAAATACGTAAATTCAGAAGTTAAAGAATATTTAGTCAGAAATTCAATAATGCCGATAGGAAGCATTATTATCATGGATTACCCCAATCGAGTATCTGGCTTGATTGATTTAATCATTAGAAACTCTTTGAAATATCATAGTAGAGAAAAAAAAGTTGTTACTGAAACAATAATTCCGTCAGGTGCTTTGAACTCTAAGCCAACAGATGGGCATTTTGGAAGTTGGGGTGGAATAGCTAAGTGCCCTGATAATCAGTTTGTATATGGATATAGGCTTAGAAGTGAAGAAGGAGTGGAAGATAACGATGATACAGCCCTAAATGCCATTGAATTACGTTGTGCGTCAAAAGGCAGCACCAACTATACAACAATACATAGCAAATCTGCTAGTTGGGGTAACTTTGGGGGATATGCGTATTGCTCAGATGCAAATAATCCTGTTACTGGGTTTAAGATAAAGATAGAATCGAAACAAGGGAGTAAAGACGACACTGCAGCAAATGATATTGATTTGTATTGCAAAGACGGCAGCTATATTTCTGCCCCCCAAAAAACTGACTGGGGCTCATGGTCAGGCGAGTATAAGTGCCCTAATACGCAGGTTGTCATTGGGATAAAAACACGCGTAGAAAAAGATCAAGGCAGTGGAGACGATACAGCTCTTAACGGTGTAAGGTTGTTGTGCGGAGATTACGATCAATAGTGTAGTAGTCAAGTATTTTCATACCACTTGATGGGGTGAGCGAACGTTTACGCAGCGATAGCTTCGGCCTGCACCGGAGCTAAGGCAATTTCCAAACACACTCATACCACTTTGCAGGTCTTTTTGCCCGCCTTCAGTGTTGTGGAAGCCCTAACATAGTTCACTATGCGCGGGTTCCACGCCTTGAAGGCGAACAAAAGTCCTATGCAACCTGGTATCAGGGCCACCTCATTAAAAAAAGACGTCGATTATTTTCGCCAAGGCGTCTTGGTTCCACCCGGTCAGTTTGAGTGATTGCTTGATACTTCGCTTTTTGGTTTGTTTTTCACGCACAAGATTCACGGCATTGATGACAGCGTGCCGTATCACAGCCATATTGTGAGCAGCATGGCCTTTTCTGATCCTGCTCAGATCTTCGCCAAAGCTGACATCCAGCACCCAATGCAGTTGATTTTCAATGCCCCAATGCTGCCGTATGGATTGGGCCATCTGTTTTGCATCAAGCTTTGAACTACTGATGTAATAACGGTTTTCTTGGCTTTTTTTGTCACCAACTTGGTGCTGGAATGACACTTTTATCATGCTATGTAGATCAGGCCATTGCGGGTGGCGCTCTTGTAACCAATCAATCTGTTGGCAAACGGTCACTTCGCGACTTTCAATGCGCCCATGACCTTTGTTCACTTGCTGGTATATGTCCTGCGCTACACCTTTGACTGGTGAGGTAAACCACGTCACCACATCCTCATGGAGATTGCCTTGATTGCCTTTCAGGCTAAGCAGATAATCTCCTTTTTGTAACTATTCAGCATATATATCCTTAAGGGCACCTCTAAAAAAACCACTGGTCGGTTGATAAATTTAGGTTTTTTCA
>JAHDCB010000106.1 GCA_020630035.1 Gammaproteobacteria bacterium | reverse complement strand
CATCCACTATCTTATTTTTAGCTCATATTGGTCTGGACATTGGGGAGTACCATATTTATTAAAGTTATATCATTGTTTTTCATGCCCTTGCAAATCTGATTGGTATTGTTTGCAGTTCACGATAGTGTCCTTTAGAATACCTAGGCTACGCAGGTTGTGTGGCAATGCATCTATCTGTATACAGTGTTACGTGGTTTGGTAACATAGCATGGTATCGGTGTCAGAATGCCGGTGCTTTTTCATCATGGGCCGTCAGGCCCTTTTTTTATGGCTTATGCTTTCTGTTTCTCCACAGCTACAGGCGACCGTTCAGGAGGTCGTTGAATCACTCGGCTTTATCTTCTGGGGAGTCCAGTGGATAACACACGGGCCTGTACTGCGTGTATTTATTGATGCGGCATCTGGTATTCAGGTCGATGACTGTGCCACAGTCAGCCGCCAGTTGAGTGCCGTGCTGGATGTTGAAGATCCGGCTGACACACGTTATACCCTGGAAGTTTCTTCACCCGGCCTGGATCGCCCTATTTTCACACTGGCGCAATTCTCTGCCTGGTGTGGTTCTGCGGTGCAGATCAGGCTGCGTACCCCTGTCAGCGGGCGTAAGAAGTGGCAGGGGCGGTTAACACAGGTGGTTGGTGAACAATTGACGTTGCAGACAGCAGATATATTGTTAACCTGCCAGTTTCATCAGGTTGAGTCAGCCCGGATTATCCCCGATATTTAAGGTTATATGATGAATAAAGAGATTCTGCTTGTCGTCGAAGCGGTATCGAATGAGCGTGATGTGGCAAAAGAAAGCATTTTCGAGGCAATCGAGGCTGCTCTGGCATCGGCAACGCGCAAAAAACAGGGTGCTGACATTACGGTACGGGTACAGATTGATCGTAAGACCGGCGACTATGATACCTTCCGTCGCTGGCAGGTTATGGATGATTCAGAATCTGCTGTGCTGGAACACCCTCTGACTGAAGTCACCTGGTCTGTCGCACGTGAAACTGATCCGGATATTATGGTCGGCGACTTTCTGGAAGAACAGATTCCTTCGGTTGAGTTTGGCCGTATTGCTGCACAGACTGCAAAACAGGTCATCGGGCAGAAGGTTCGTGAGGCCGAAAGGGCGAAGGTGATTGCTGCGTTTGAAGACCAGGTCGGTCAGATGATCGCCGGTACGGTCAAGCGACACGAACGTGGCTGCCTGGTACTGGATATGGGCGGCAATGCTGAGGCGATTATTCCGAAGAGCGAGGCAATTCCGCATGAATCAGCCCGGGTGGGTGATCGGGTACGGGCTTATCTGTATGGCCTGAATCGTGAAGGGCGCGGGCCGCAACTGTTTGTTTCCAGAACTCATACTAATCTGTTGAGCGAACTATTCCGCCTGGAAGTGCCGGAGCTGAGTGAGGGCCTGGTCGAAATCCTCGGGGCTGCTCGTGATCCGGGTTTGCGGGCAAAACTGCTGGTGCGTAGTCGGGACCCACGTGTTGAGCCGGTCGGGACTTGTGTCGGTATGCGTGGTCTGCGGGTGCAGGCTGTCACCAATGAGCTGTGTGGCGAGCGGGTGGATGTGATTGTCTGGGATGATAATCCGGCACAACTGGTAATCAATGCGATGGCAGCCGAGGTGGTATCTATCGTGATTGATGAAGATAAGCACAGTATGGATGTTGCCGTTGAGGATGCTAATCTGTCTCAGGCTATCGGTCGTGGTGGCCAGAATGTCCGGCTGGCCAGCAGATTGACTGGCTGGTCTCTGAATGTGATGGGACAGCAGGAGGCGGGAGAAAGGCAGGATGCTGAGGCTGAGCAGTTGTTGCAACTGTTTATGACTCAGTTAGATGTGGATGAGGAAATTGCAGAGATACTGGTACGCGAAGGGTTCAACAGCCTGGAAGATGTCGCTTATGTAGAGCAGGATGATATTCTGGGAATTGAGGAATTTGACGAGGAGCTCGTGGCTGAATTACGGCAGCGGGCTGAGGACATTCTGTTGACCCGGGCAATTGCAACTGATGATTCTACAGGCGGCACGGTGCAACCACCAGCGAACGATTTATTGACCATGGACGGTATGACCCCAGTGTTGGCTGAACAGCTTGCGGCACAGGGTATCAGCACGATGGAAGACCTGGCTGAATGTGCAGTAGATGATCTGCTGGCTATTGACAGCCTGGATGCTGAACAAGCCGGCAAGCTGATTATGGCTGCACGAGCACCCTGGTTTGCAGAAGAGACAGGAGAAGCTGAATGAGTGAGACAACAGTCAAGCAACTAGCTGCAGCGAAGGGTATTGCCAGTCAGCAATTACTCGAAAAGCTGCAAGCGGCCGGTATTGTCAAACAATCTGAAGACGATGCCATCAATGAAGACGAAAAGCGACAGTTGCTCACCTATCTGGCTGGTCGCACCCAGGCGGCCGGTAACAGAAAGGTCACGCTTAAACGGCGCACAACCAGTGAGCTGAAACAGACCAGAACCAGTACGGCACGTACCAATGCACGTGGCTTGCCTGCCCGCAGCAGTAAGACAGTCAGCATTGAGGTACGGCGACGCACAGGTGGCAAGGCACCGAAGGAAACTGAACGTGACCGGGCGTTGCGTCAGATGCAGGAGGCTCAACAGGCACTCTCAGAGCAAGCAGCGCAGCGTGAAACGCAGGCGGAGCAGGATAAAAAACGCCGCGACCTGATTGCACAACGTCAAGCGGAAGAAGCCGCCATTCAACAGGCAGAGGCCGAACGTCAGGCGGCACAACAGCAGGCCGAAGCACAGCGGGCTGAAGAACAACGACGAGCCGAGGAAGCACAGCAACAGGCTGCGGCTGAACAACAACGTCTGGCTGCTGAACAGGCGGCATCCGCTACTGCTGCTCCCACTGCACAACCAGAACCCAAGGTCACTGAACAACCGAAAAAAAGCCCGAAACGTCAGCGTACCGTGGTAAACGAGCCAAAACGTTCTGGTCGGACCACTCGGCGGCAGGAAAATAATACGCGGCATGATGAGAGTGGTCGGCGTGGTCGGCGTAGAAAAGATGTCAGACGCAAAGACCAAACCCTCTCTGATAGTCAACATGCGTTCCAGAGGCCCGTTGAGCCGAAAAAGCTAACGATTGCGGTTCCGGAGAGCATCACGGTTGCTGATCTGGCGCAACGACTGGCGGTGAAGGCAACTGTCGTGATCAGAACCCTGATGGGTATGGGGCTGATGGCAACGATTAACCAGGTGCTGGATCAGGATACAGCGGTACTGGTAATTGAAGAAATGGGACATACCGCGCAAAGCGAACAGATTGCGGATGCAGAAGAACAGTTGTTTACAGCGCTGGAAGCGCAACAACAACAAGGCGAGCAAGTGGCGCGCGCACCTGTTGTGACCATTATGGGCCACGTGGACCACGGCAAAACGTCGTTGCTGGATCACATTCGTACCACCCGGGTTGCCGCAGGTGAAGCAGGTGGTATCACCCAGCATATTGGTGCTTATCACGTCGAAACCGGCCACGGCATGATTACCTTTCTGGATACACCCGGACATGCGGCATTTTCTGCGATGCGTGCCCGTGGTGCGAAGGTCACTGATATTGTGATTCTGGTGGTTGCCGCAGACGATGGCGTCATGCCGCAGACACGTGAGGCGATACAACATGCCCGGGCGGCCCAGGTACCGCTGGTAGTTGCAATTAACAAAATGGATAAACCAGAAGCCCAGCCGGACCGGGTGATGCAAGAGCTGGTGGCGGAAGAAGTCGTACCAGAAGACTGGGGCGGTGACGTCCAGTTTGTACAGGTTTCGGCACATACCGGCAGCGGCATCCAAGATCTGTTAGAAGCCATTTTATTGCAATCTGAGCTGTTAGACCTGATGGTCGTGGCTACCGGTCATGCACGCGGCATTGTGGTGGAATCCAGCCTGGATAAAGGTCGTGGGCCGGTTGCAACTGTTCTGGTGCAGTCCGGTACGCTGCAGCAGGGTGACGCGATTATTTCTGGTGCCGAATATGGCCGGATTCGGGCGATGCTGGATGAAAATGGCAAACCGGTTAAACAAGCCGGGCCAGCCATTCCGGCGCAGATTCTGGGGCTGTCCGGTACCCCGGCAGCCGGGGACGACTTCCTGATTGTCAGCGACGAGAAAAAGGCACGGGAAGTAGCCGAATTGCGTCGTGAACGCTCGCGGGAAGGCCGCCTGGCCAGCCAGAAGGCAATTCAACTGGATCAGATGTTCGCGCAGGCGAGCGGCGGTGAGGTGACTTACGTCAACTTATTGGTGAAGGCTGATGTGCAAGGCTCTGCAGAGGCCCTGAAAGAGTCTTTACTGAAGATCCAGACAGATGAAGTCAAGGTGCGACTGATTGCCACCGGAGTCGGCGGCATCAACGAATCGGATGCTAACCTGGCGGTCACTTCTGGTGCTGCGATTATCGGCTTCAATGTGCGCGCAGATAGCCCGGCACGACGGATTGTTGAAGCACAGGGTATCGATCTGCGTTATTACAGCATCATCTACGAAGTGATTGATGATGTGAAAAAGGCTGTTTCCGGCCTGCTGTCACCAGAAATTCACGAGAATATCATTGGTCTGGCCGAAGTTCGCGATGTCTTCCGTTCGTCACGTCTGGGCGCTATTGCTGGTTGTATGGCAATTGAGGGTACCATTAAAAAATCCAGCCCGATCAGGGTCTTACGAGATAATGTGGTGATTTATGAAGGCGAGCTGGAATCCCTGCGCCGCTTCAGAGATGATGTGAAGGAAGTGAAGGCAGGTACCGAATGTGGAATCGGTGTTAAAAATTATAACGATGTTAAGGCCGGCGACCAGATTGAAGTGTTTGAACGACGCGAAGTTGCCCGCCAGCTATAAGCCAGCGTGAAAAAACCATACGGGTTTGACCGTACCGAACGGGTCAGCACTGAGATACAGCGTGCCCTGGCTCACTTGTTACAGCATGCGACACACGACGCTCGTTTGCAACAGGTCACGATACAAGCTGTGCGAGTTGCGCGTGACCTGTCTCATGCACAGGTGTATTACACCGTATTGCAGCCAGCAGAAAAAGACATGCTGACTCCAATACTGCATAAGGCAGCCGGTTATCTGCGTCACCAGTTGGCGCAACAACTGCATCTGCGAACTGTACCGGTGCTGAACTTTGTCTACGATATTTCTGTTGAAACCGGCCAGCATCTGACGCAACTGATCCATCACGCCAACCAGCACAAGCCACATGGGACGACGCCATAACCGTGGTCGTGAATTGCACGGTATTCTGTTACTGGACAAACCGTTACATCATACCTCTAACCGCGCATTACAACAGGTAAAACACCTGTACCAGGCACGCAAGGCCGGACATACCGGCAGCCTGGATCCATTGGCTACCGGGCTGTTACCCGTTTGTTTTGGTATTGCAACCCGCCTGTCTGCCTTTCTACTGGACGCTGATAAACATTACACTGCTCAGGTTCGTTTAGGTATCACCACAACCACAGGTGATGCAGAAGGCGAACCATTACAGGAATGTCCCACCGCCCACCTCCAGCTGGCTGATATTCAGGCCGTATTGTCGCAGTTCTGTGGCCAGATTCAGCAATACCCACCGATGTATTCCGCAGTACACTACCAGGGTAAGCGTTTGTATACCCTGGCCCGGGCTGGCATCACAGTAGAACGTCAGCCACGGACTGTCACGATTCATGCCGTGCAATTAACAGATTTTTCAGACCCGACCCTGGAAATGCAGGTGCATTGTTCCAAAGGCACCTATGTACGTACCTTGGCAGAAGATATTGGTGAAGCCCTCGGTTGTGGTGCTCATCTGAGCGGATTGCGACGTACTGGTGTCGGGCCATATCAAACACAGCCGATGTACAC
>JAHDCB010000105.1 GCA_020630035.1 Gammaproteobacteria bacterium | reverse complement strand
GAGAAGCTTAAGTACCTGATGACCTATCGCAGCCGTCGTACGATCAGTGTGTTGTTTCCGTTATCAGTGACATTGGCCTGTGTGGTGTGTGCTGCAATTTTCTTCCACCTGCCACCTTCGGCTGATGCCTTTGGTCATACGTCGGGTTTGTTGATCGGCACACTGTTATGTCTTGCGATTATCGAACATCTTTTGCTGGTGTTGCCTAACAACGGCACGGCCCTTTGGTCGTGGGCGCTGAGCAGTCGTACGGCCTGCAAGGCTGAACTTTAAAACGAACGGCGCTGACAACGAATCGGCGTGGAGAAGCGAATGAATTACGAGAATTTCTTTCAGGATCGGCTCGAAGCACATCGCGGTGAGGGCATCTATCGCGTGTTTGCCGATCTTGAACGCAAGGCCGGGCAGTTCCCCAAAGCGCTGAAATACCCCGATCAGGCAAACGCCGCCCGCGCGACAGATGAGGTGACCGTGTGGTGCTCTAACGACTATCTGTGCATGGGACAGCATCCCAAGGTGTTGGCGGCGATGCATGAGGCAATTGATCGCTGTGGTGCGGGTGCCGGTGGTACCCGAAATATCTCTGGTACTAACCACGCGCATGTCTTGCTCGAACGCGAACTCGCGGATCTGCATGGGAAGCAAGCCGCGCTGTTGTTTACCTCCGGCTATGTCTCAAACTGGGCGGCACTGAGCACCCTGGCCGGGAGAATACCCGAGTGTGTGGTGTTCTCGGATGAGTCAAACCACGCATCAATGATTGAAGGCATTCGCCACAGCCGTGCCGAGAAGCAATTGTTCAAACACAACGATCCGGAACACCTGAATCGTTTGCTGCAGCGTTACCCAAGGGAACAACCCAAGCTGGTGGCATTTGAATCGGTCTATTCCATGGATGGTGACATCGCACCGATTGCGGAGATCTGTGAAGTGGCAGAAGCCCATCAGGCGATGACCTATCTCGATGAAGTACATGCGGTGGGTCTGTACGGGGTGCGTGGCGGTGGGGTGGCAGAACGTGAAGGGGTGGCACATCGCCTGACACTCATTGAAGGCACGCTGGCCAAAGCGTATGGCGTCATGGGTGGCTATATCGCCGCCTCGAATCATCTGTGTGACTTTGTTCGAAGCTTCGCCTCTGGGTTCATCTTTACGACCGCACTGCCACCGGCGGTTGCAGCCGGTGCGCTCGCCAGCGTCAAACACCTGAAGATCAGCCGGGTGGAGCGACAACACCAGCGTGAACGGGTGCAACAGGTGAAGCGACGATTGAAGCAGGCGGGTTTGCCCGTGATGGATAACCCGAGTCACATCGTGCCGGTGATGGTGGGTGACCCTCGGCAATGTAAAGAGATAACCGATCGGCTGCTCAGCGAACATAACATTTATGTACAGCCGATTAACTATCCAACGGTTGCACACGGTACTGACCGGTTGCGTTTAACGCCTTCACCACAACACAGTGACAGTGATATCGATCATCTGGTGGTATCACTGCAGAAGGTGTTCGCGCAGGTAATCCGCCGGCAAGCCAGTGTAGAGACAAAACGAAGCTGTGCGGCATGAAAATGGGCAAAGCGCGAGGGTAACTATGAACACGACATTTCCTTTTTCTGCGATTGTCGGTCAGGAGGCTGTGAAACACGCGTTGATGATTTCAGCGATCGACCCGGGGGTGGGCGGGGTGCTGGTGCTCGGCGATCGGGGTACCGGTAAATCGACCGCCATCAGAGCGCTCGCGTCATTGCTGCCACCGATGCAAACCATCAAGGGTTGTCAGTATCAGCGCGCACCCCACGATCAGCACCAGTGCGCTTGTCAGGCCTGTCGGCAAGACACACCTGAAATCGTTGAGCGGGCCGTGCCGGTCGTCGACCTGCCACTGGGTGTGACCGAGGATCGTGTGGTGGGTGCGTTTGATATAGAACATGCACTCAATACTGGTGAGAAACGCTTCCAGCCGGGGTTGCTGGCAGCGGCACACCGCGGCTTTTTGTACGTCGATGAAGTCAACCTGCTGGAAGATCATATTGTTGATGTGTTGCTCGATGTAGCCGCCTCCGGTGTGAATGTGGTTGAGCGTGATGGGATCAGTGAACGACACCCGGCAAAGTTTGTACTGATTGGTAGTGGTAACCCGGAAGAAGGAGAGCTTCGACCGCAACTGCTGGATCGCTTTGGACTCAGTGTTGAGGTGCATACGCCGGATGATCTTCAGGAGCGCATAGAAGTGGTTAGTCGTCGTGGTGAGTTTGATCTTGATCCCGAGGCGTTTGTCTTACGCTGGAAAAAAAATGAAGCGAAGGTACGCCGACGAATTGTCTCGGCACGCAGCGCTATTCAACAGGTTGTGATCTCCGATGCGATTCGCGCAACGGTCTCGCGGCTTTGCATTGAATTAAATACCGACGGGCTACGGGGCGATCTCACGCTGCTGCGCGCCGCGCGTGCCAGTGCGGCATTACAGGGCTCACCGCAGGTGGAGGCTTCACATATTGTTCAGGTCGCACCGATGGCACTGCGGCATCGACTGCGCAGAGATCCCCTCGATGAAGTGGGTTCCAGTGTTCGTATAGAACGGGCTCTGTCGACACTATTCGATGCAGATGCTGCCTGACTACAACACCAGCCCAGGTGTTGTCATGAACCATGATGCCGTCGGCATCGAAATGGATTCACTGCCACCACAGGATCAGATCGGTGTACTGCTGGCACTCCACGGTCATCGCCTCGGGGGGGCTGTGGTGATGTGTCAGGATGATCCGTTGCGTGCAGAGCGATGGCTATCTCGAATCAGTGGCTGGCGTTCGGTAGTCTATCCCCCCGCGACTACGATCCGAACGCCAGTTCACTGTCCCCCTGAACAGCTGCTCGGCGGCGTAGATCTTATTCAAACTGTGCTCTGTGGCCACACGGTGATCACCCAGGGATTACTTGAGCAGGCAAATCATGGGTGGCTGTTATTGCCACTGGCGGAGCTACAGCCATCGGACAGCGTACGTGCTGTGTGTGATGCGATAGATCATCATCGGGCAGGGGAACACCCGGTATCTATCTGTGCTATTGCGGTGGCAAGCGCTGCTGACTTGTCGCAACTGACCAGTGGCGATCGTGCGGTGGATGCAGCACTGCTCGATCGCATGGCGTTTTGTCTGGATCTGGCAAAGGACAAGCGCGACACGCTGAATCAGCAGCAGGATGATGTATTAGATAAGTCGATCACGTCTGCACTGCGGACAGCACAACACTGGCGAAGCGTCACGATAGATGAAACGCTTACCGAGCGGCTGTGTGTCGTCGCCGGCGCACTGGGTATCAGTGCGATCAGGGCGCAGCTGCACTGTGCGATGGTTGCACGAAGTGCCGCCGCGCTGGCAGGCAGAAGCGAAGTAGACAGTGGTGATCTGGATGTCGCGATGTCGTTGTGTTTTGCATGGCGTGCGCAGGCGTTGCCGGCACATGAGGCACCGCAGTCAGACAGTCAGGCTGATCAGCCTGAGCCTGAACCGCCTGAGGAGACGCAGGCTGATTCCCCTTTATCGATGCCGCACGAACACAGCGATAAACACACCTGTGATGATACCGGCCCTGCGGATGACACCGCCCCTGCGTCAGATGAAGTGATTCATGTGCCTTTACCTGAACGGCTGCTCGCGTCACTGCAGTCAGCCAATGCGATGGTGACGATGGGCGCAGGGAAAACCGGTCGTGTCGGGCAGTCCAGAAAGTCCAATCATCACGGCAGGTGTATAGGTATACAGCGTTATCAACCCGGGCGCGGGCACAAGGTGCACCTGTTGGCCACGCTTCAAGCGGCGGCCCCCTGGCAGGCCCATCGTCGCCACCCACCACAGGGCACGCCGGGTAGACCGGTGATCAAGCCACAGGATATACGTGCTGGACGCTATAAACAGGCCACACAAACGGTGGTGATCTTTGTGGTCGATGCCTCGGGTTCTGCGGCACAGCAGCGACTGGCGGAGGCCAAAGGCGCGGTCGAACTGCTGTTGAATGAATGTTATGTGCGCCGTGATGAAGTGGCATTAATTGTATTTCAGGGCGCACGGGCAACCCTGGTGCTGCCCCCTACGCGTTCTCTGGTCACTGCTCGACGGCAACTCACTGAGCTGCCTGCTGGTGGAGGTACACCACTGGCGTCGGCCATTGATCAGGCCGGTGAGCTTGCGGCTGTCGTCAGACGTGATGGCAACGTCCCGCTGATCTGTTTGCTAACAGACGGTCGGGCCAACGTCGATCGTCACGGGATCGGCGGTCGCGCACGAGCGATGGATGAAGCAAAGCAGGCGGCCAGAAAGTTGGCAGAAACACCGACGCGTTCTCTGTTGATCGATATCGCACGTCGGCCGAACGCGGGTGCACGTGAGCTTGCCACGGCATTGGGCAGTGCTTATCTGGCACTGCCCCGTGCGGATGCCGGCAGTATTAATCGGGCGGTGAGTGAGGTAATGCCGCCTCGAGCAGAACGGGTCAGTGCGGCTTGAACGTGGCGGCGCAGCTACCCAGGGCCGACTGGCCGTTGTCACAGTACAGCCGCATGATTCGTTGCGGCGGTTTACACTGGCATGTACAGATGCTCGGTCAGGGGCCCACCATCGTATTGATTCATGGCACCGGGGCATCCACCCATAGCTGGCGTGATGTCGCAGTGCAGCTTAGTGACGAATTTAAAGTCGTGATGTTTGATCTGCCGGGTCACGGGTTTACTACAGGTGCAAGCCGTCGGCAGATGTCTCTGACAGGCATGAGCCGGGTGGTAGGCGCATTGATTAACCAGATCAGTGAGCACACTCATTTTGTCATTGGACACTCGGCAGGGGCGGCAATCGCCTGTCAGATGGTGCTCGATAATCGATTGCAGGTTGAACGTCTCGTGAGTATCAATGGTGCGCTTAAACCTTTCGATGGTATGGCCGGTCAGTTGTTCTCACCACTGGCCAAAGCGCTGTCAGGTAACTCACTCATCCCGAGGCTTGTCAGTTGGCGAGCAGCTGCCAGTGATCGGCTGACCACGCGCCTGCTCGAAGACACCGGTTCAACGCTCGACAGTGAGGCCATTGGCTATTACAGCAGGCTCATGCAGCGTGAAGGTCATGTTGCCGGCGCGCTGGGCATGATGGCGCAGTGGGATTTAAAACCGTTGTGGCAGCGGCTGCCAGCACTTGACACTCCGATGCTGTTTATCGTCGGTAGTCAGGATCGTACCGTGCTGCCAAGACAGTCGAGTGAAGCGTCCAGGCGCATACCAAACGGCACCTTTGAGTGTCTGTCCGGGCTCGGGCATCTGTGCCACGAAGAAAATCCGACCTGCATCAGTGATGCACTGATGCACTATTTCCATCAGTACAGCGATGGTTTACCCCCGGGCACACGTTGCCCGGTCGACGGAGTCAATACATGAACCAGGCACTGACTACAAAATTAAGCGACGCCCCCCTGCAGCGTCGCAATCAGTTTCGCGACAAGGTGCAACTGGCGCACGAAGATCTTAAATACTGCCAACACAAGTTACACCATGGCTCCAGATCCTTTCTTGCCGCAAGTCATCTGTTACCGGTGCAAATGCGAAAGGCCGCCACCGCACTGTATGCGTTTTGCCGGGAGGCTGATGATCTGGTGGATCTGGGTGTCGATGCCAATGAATCACTTAAGGTGGTGCGCAATCGGGTGGAGCAGGTGTATTCGGATGCAGTGCTGTTGTCGCCGGCTGATCGGGCCCTGCGCAGCGTCGCACGCCACTACAGCTTACCTAAAGCATTGCTCGATGCGTTAATCGAAGGCTTTGCATGGGATGCATCTCATCGAAGCTACCAGACTCTCGAAGCGCTGGAGGACTATGCTGCACGTGTGGCAGGTGCGGTTGGAGCGATGATGTCTGTGTTAATGGGGGCTCGAGACCCGAG
>JAHDCB010000104.1 GCA_020630035.1 Gammaproteobacteria bacterium | reverse complement strand
GAGCAGGGTGTGGTGTTGTACATTGCTCAGTTCCAGGCCGGGCCAGCAGCTAGTCAGGTCTGGCAGGATGTGGTGCGCGATATCGTGTTGTGCTGTTGTGTCCAGTGGTGGTAATACGGATTCCGCCAGTCGGTTCAGGCTCCAGCTGGGTTCGGGTGCCTGTGCCGTGCGGTGTTCCTGCCACAAGCTCATACCACTCAGGCGCGCTCCCGCCTGGTGTATGTCGAGGTGATAATGTTGTGCCAGTGTGGTCAGGGCGGCAGTCGGCAAGGGGGTTGGCCATAGCTGGCTGGCACGCAGCAGCGTTTGTTCATTCGGTGTTAGTTGGTCGTACAGGGCTTGCAGGCCTAGCTGGCTCACCCGGGTATGCAGTTCTTCATCATCTGGCTGTGTACCTGCTGTCTGCCAGTGTTGTACCTGATCCAGCAGGCTGCGAATCCGGCCTGGTGCTTGCAGTGCGACTTGTGTCAGCACATGTTGCAACCCCGGGTTGCCGACGGTCAGGGATAACAGGTCGGCGGCGTGTGGTATGGTGGCCGGTACCGGTTGCCGTACCTGGTCTTGTTGTTCTTGCCACAGGGTATGTTGCCGTTGTAGCTGCCGTTGGCGATCCGGCCCGGTGAATGCAGTGATCGGGACTACGGCCAACTGGTCAGATTGTGCCGGGGGCAGGGACAGGGTATAGCGCGAGGTGAGTAACAGCCGGGCACGACAGGCCGGGTATTCATGCAGGGTGCTGATCAGGTCTTGTAACAGGTGTTGTACCTGTGGCTCCCGGCAGGGCCTGGGGGCGGGTACCCGGTCATCCAGCATTTGTTCCAGGTCGTCCAGGATGATCAGCAGGGGCTTGTTAAAGTCGGACTCGTGAGCCCAGCAATGGCGCAATAATGGTGCTAAATCCGGCTGCGGTGTGTTCGGTTCTGGCCATAAACCTGGCACAAGTGTTTGTAAGGATTCTTTTTTGTCGCGGTGGCGATACTGTTCGTTCAGGGCGGCCAGCAGGGTGGCAGGTTGAATCGCCTGCCCGAATAATACGATGCGGTTATGTTCCGGGTAACGATGTGCCAGCCGGGCTGCGATACTGGATTTGCCGATACCGCCACTGCCTTGCAACAGCACGCTATGCTGACCGGTGTGGCGCCAGGCGCGCAGTACGGCCTGGATTTCGCGCCGCCGGCCGACAAATTCGGCGCGGCGGGCTACCTTGGTGCGGTCTTCGGTGCTGTCCAGAAATTCGTTTGGCAGGTCGCGTTGTTCAACCCGACCGGCGCGTTGGTTGTTGTGGATAAGTGGAGTATCGTTGCTACCCTGCGCCAGCAACAGGCGTGGCAGGTGCCAGTCGCGATACGAGATGTCCCGTGGTTGCAGCAGGTGGTTTCGGGCCTGTTCCAGTGCCACTCCCGGGGGCTGGCATTGGTTGATCTGGTCGTAGTAGTTAGCAGCAAATTCTGTTGCTTCGGTATCCAGCACACTACCTGCCCAGGCCAGTACACAGGGTGTGCCTTGCAGTATCAGTTCACTGGCATAGTCCAGGGTGTTGTTTGTCCCGGCCTGCTGGGTCTGGCAGGCAGACACAAATACCAGCGGAATCGCATGTGGCTGTAGCACAGTTTTGGCGAGTTGTGGTGCGCTTATCCGTTCTGGTTCGCCCAGTTCGTTTTCCAGGAGCAGGACTGGTGGCCCATCGGATGTTTTGCCGGCAGTACCGTGACAGCTCAGGTGCAGGGCATGTACCTCAATTTGTTCGCTGCGCAGGGTATGCAGGTATCGGTTCAGTTCGGTGGCATTGCCGCTTTCTTCCACGCTCAGATCAAACTCCATCTCGCCAGCTGCCCGCTCGATCGCCAGTTCTTCTGCGTCGTAATTCAGCGCAGATTGCCCAGTCGGAGAGGCGGCCATAAACACCAGCGACAGGCGCCGGTCTGCTGGCTGATAGTGCCTGGTGCGTTGGCTTTGCAGGTAACGTACCACCACGAATGCGGTGTCGTGTCCCCGGGCAAAGTGTCCCTGCTGATCGGCCAGGATTTCCCAGGGTGCTTGCAATATCAACAGGCTGAGCTGATCGTTGCTACCGTCCCGGTTGCGCAGTCGGTTGATATGTATCTCGAAGCGTTGCTCCGGCAGTGTGGCCAGTGCCCGGCTGTCCGGCCAGGCTGCCTGTAACCAGCGCCATAACCGGGTGCCCAGTGTCAGTAACGGGTCTTGTTGTCTGGCGGCACTGTAGTGTTGCTCAATCAGCTCGTAGTAGTCCTGGTTGATGCGGGTCAGCTCGTGCTGTTGGGCTGCGGTGAGTGATGTGGTGTGCGTTGCACCGCTACCCTCCAGGCTCAGGTAGTCGCCGCTTTGTCTGCTGAGTTGTAACATCTGCTGGTTGCCTTGTGTGGTGTTGCCCTGGTGCCGGATTGTCGCACACATCTTTATAATGGCGTATCCGTTTTTCAATGAACGCCAGGGCACCTCTGAAAACGTGATGAGCGCAGCAAAGACGAGGCGAAAAAGCGCAGTGTACCAAGCGTACATGAGCATTTTTTAACGCAGCATTTGCAAGCGGAATAGTTTTCAGAGGTACCCGCCAATTAGTAGCAGTGTTCAGAGGTACCTTTATGGCAGTCCGTTTATCTGTTTATCAGCACACCATGATTCAACAATGTTTTCAGGAGGTATTTCAGGCGGGTGAGATTTATCTGTTCGGTAGCCGGGTGGATATGTCCCGCAAGGGTGGTGATATTGATCTGTATCTTATCCCGGTTGATCAGAGCGATCTGTTGCGCAAAAAGATCCGTTTTCTGGCCAGACTGAAGCGTTGTATCGGTGAGCAGAAGATTGATGTGGTGTTCGCCAGTGAGCAGAACCGGCTGATTGATCAGGTTGCCAGACAGCAAGGGGTGTTGTTATGAACCCGGTATTACAGGCGCAATTCAGCCTGTGCGATCAGATCTTCGCGCAATGTGATCTGGACTATCAATTGTTGCTCGCTGCCGAGATAAACGCAGACTTTTTTGCTGATTATTCCAATGTTCGTATCGTCAACAGTTTTTTGTTCAATTTCAATAAGTTGCAGGACAGGATCGGGGCAAAATTACTCAAGGCGGTATTGTATGAACTGAAGGAAATTGATACGGACGCCGTTCCCATGCTGGATGTGTTGCATCTGCTGGAAAGGCTGGAGATTATCGATAGTACTGAGGCCTGGGATCAGTTGCGTGAAGTCCGCAATGCCATTGCGCATGATTACCCGGTGGTGCTGCATGAGCGCATTGCGGCTATCCAATTGATTCGGGATAGTTACCCGATTCTGAAGACGATTTATCAGCGTTTGCGTGCACAGGTGCTGCCAGATTGAAGGTTAGGGGGCGCTCTCATGCCATGTTGTGTGGCTGGCGATCTTTCTGATGTGAAAATTGTTTGCATAAACCCCGCAAACCGCGTACCTTCCCGGCCCGGAGTCAGCCAGACGATCGCTGTTGCTACTCGGTAGCAGGGGAGGAAAGTCCGGGCTTCGCAGGGCAGGGAGCCAGGTAACACCTGGGCGGCGCGAGCCGACGGCCAGTGCCACAGAAAATATACCGCCGTTGTGTGGATGCAGCTTACTCTGCGGAGTGGCTGCTGCCGGCTGCGGTAAGGGTGAAATGGTGCGGTAAGAGCGCACCGCGCTGCTGGTAACAGCAGTGGCAGGGTAAACCCCTCCCGAAGCAAGACCAAATAGGGAAGTGTGCCTTGGTGCAGTCTGTTGCCCGCAGATACTTCCGGGTAGGTTGCATGAGGTATGCGGCGACGCATATCCCAGATGAATGATCGTCCCCGACAGAACCCGGCTTACCGGCTGGCTCCACCTCTGATTCTGCTTATCTGACAATCTGTTGCTTATGTCTCGTCATACCACCGTTCCTGTCTCTGTTGGCCAATACACCATCGGAGGCTCTGCGCCGATTCTGATTCAGTCGATGACGAATACGGATACGGCTGATGTTGCCGCGACTGTTGAGCAAGTCAGTCAACTGGCCCGGGCAGGTTCTGAACTGGTGCGTATTACGGTGAATAATGCGGCAGCCGCCGCCGCCGTGCCGGCGATCCGCGCTGCGTTGGATGCCGCCGGCATCCGCACGCCGCTGGTGGGTGATTTTCACTATAACGGACATAAGTTGCTGGCAGATTACCCGGATTGTGCCCGCACGTTGGCGAAATACCGTATTAACCCTGGGAATGTCGGTACCGGCAAAAAGAAAGACAGTCAGTATGCCAGCCTGATTCAGGCGGCTCTACGCTACGATAAACCGGTGCGTATCGGTGTCAATTGGGGCTCGCTGGATCAGGCGCTGGTAACGCACATGATGGATGAGAATGCGCGTGCTGCTCAGCCGCTGGATGCGAACGGTATCATGCGTGAGATTATGGTGCGGTCTGCCCTGCAGAGTGCAGCTCAGGCGGAGGCCCTTGGTCTGCCACGTGATCGTATTATTCTGTCGTGCAAGATGAGCCGGGTGCAGGATTTGATCGCGGTGTATCAGTTGCTGGCCGAGCGGTGTGATTATGCGCTGCATCTGGGCCTGACCGAGGCCGGGATGGATACCAAGGGCATTGTCGCCTCTACCGCTGCCCTCGCGGTGCTGTTGCAGCAAGGCATCGGTGATACGATTCGTATTTCGCTCACGCCAGAGCCAGGTGGTGATCGTACCCGTGAGGTACGCGTTGCCCAGGAAATTCTGCAAACTATGGGGCTGCGTGCCTTTATGCCGCTGGTGACTGCCTGTCCCGGTTGCGGACGCACCACCAGCAGTTATTTTCAGCAGTTAGCGCAGGATATTCAGGGCTATCTGCGGGCGCAGATGCCGGAATGGCGTAAACAGTATCCTGGGGTGGAGCATATGGATGTCGCCGTGATGGGCTGTGTGGTGAATGGCCCGGGGGAGAGTAAGCAGGCGAATATCGGGATCAGTCTGCCCGGTACCGGCGAACGTCCGGTTGCCCCGGTATATGTCGATGGTGAAAAAACGGTCACCCTGAAGGGTGAACATATTGCTGCGGAGTTTCAGCAGATTGTGCGCGATTATGTGCACACCCGTTATAGTGCTGATCATTAGGTGATTGAACAGGTCATTACGCAAGCTACTGCGCTGGATACCTTGTGTCAGCAATTGCGGGGCAGCCCCTGGCTGGCGCTGGATACGGAGTTTATCCGCGAACGGACTTATTACCCTCGATTGTGCCTGTTACAGATCAGTAATCCGACCCGGGCTGCCTGTATTGATCTGCAACAACTGACCGATCTGCAACCGTTGCTGGCGTTGCTCTGCGATCCCGGTATCACCAAGGTCTGGCATGCTGCACGGCAGGATCTGGAGATTTTGCAATATCGGTGGCAGTGTATTCCGGCCCCGTTTTTTGATACCCAGATTGCGGCGGAGATCCTGGGGTATGGTCAGCAGTTGAGTTATGCTCATCTGGTGCAGTCGCTGCTGGGTATTTCCTTAAATAAAGACCAGTCCCGAACGAATTGGGCCGCCCGTCCGCTGAGTGCGCAACAGATCCGGTATGCCCTGGATGATGTGGTCTATCTGGGCCGGTTGTTCACCAGCTTGTCAGCCGACCTGTCGGCAGCACAAGCGCAACAACTGGCGCAGCGTCAGGCGCCTCTACACCAGGCTGAGACCTATTTCCCACCACCAGATGAGGTATGGCGCAAGATTAAGGGTCATGCCAGGTTGGGTGCGGCGGCGCGGCAGCGTCTCAAGTCGCTGGCCGCCTGGCGTGAGGTGCAGGCGCGTCAGCACGATCTGCCGCGCCAGTGGCTGTTGACGGATCGGGCTTTGTTGAAGGTCAGTCGTCTGGGTGTTGCAGCTGAGCGGTATGCTGCTGTGCAGCACCAGCTGAAAAGCAACTCTGACCTTAGGGGGCGTTCTCAATCAGCTTCAAGGCTTGATTTTGGCCCTTTTCTGCGCTGA
>JAHDCB010000103.1 GCA_020630035.1 Gammaproteobacteria bacterium | reverse complement strand
GCTTGCCAGAAACCTGTGGTAGCAAATCACCACATCAGTTTGAATCGCACCCCACTACAAACTGAATGAAACCTTTGCTCAGCGCCAGTTGCTACAATGGCACGCCCAACAAACACCAATGACATCCCATGACTAATATACCTCTATCTCACTACACCTGGGTTATCCTGCTCCTGCTGGGGCTCAGTCAGATCGCCTGGGCAAGTTCAGACCGGGCGCGTGAACAACGCCTGGCCGAGCAGATCGTCGATGCGATTCTGGATGGCGAGCCAATCACGCTCGGCACCAAGCCACACGATTTTCTCGGCATCTATACGACTGCCGCTGCAGCGCGCGGCAGTGTACTGATTCTGCATGGTCGCGGGATTCACCCGGACTGGCCGGACCTAATCAGCCCGCTACGGGTTGATCTGGTCGAGCACGGCTGGAATACACTCTCTATTCAGCTACCGGTGCTGCCTAAATCCGCAACCTACAACGATTATGTCCCGATCTTTCCGGAAGTGATCCCGCGTATTGAGGCTGCCCTTGCCTATCTGCGCCAGCACGCCAGCGGACCGATCGTGATTGCGGCACACAGTTGCGGTACCCATATGCTGCAACACTGGATTCATCAGCGTGGTCGTGCCGCGACCGCTCAGTTCGCTGGCTATATCGGCATCGGCATGGGTGCCACTGATTACCGACAACCGATGCAGGAACCCTTTGTTTTGGCTAAGATACCCACCCCAATGCTGGATATCTATGCCGAGCTGGATTACCCGGCAGTGCACCGCACTGCCGCCGAGCGGCTACGTCTGATCCGCCAGGCTGGTCATCCATTGTCGCAACAACAGGTGGTACCACAGGCAGCGCATGAGTTCCGCGAACACAGTGCGGCACTGACCCACCAGATCGCCTCCTGGCTCAACCACACCTTTCCACCCAATCAACCCTGAGGAGCCTCCGATGAAGATCGTATCCCTGCTACTGAGTAGTTTATTGTTACCCCTCAGCCTGCTGGCACAAAACAGCACCACGGTGGGTGATTACACCATCCACTACAATGCGCTGACCACCGACAGCCTGACTCCGGAGATTGCCAGCAATTACCAGATTCAGCGCAGCAAGAGTCGTGCCCTGATCAATATCGCTGTGCTCAAACAAGATCAGATGGGTATCCCCCGCCCGGTCAGTGCTGACGTCACGCTACAATCACGTAGCCTGGTCGGCCATATCCGCGACATTCCGTTGCGTGAAATCCGCGAAGATAAGGCGATCTATTACATCGCTGATTTTTCTGTCGCCGACCGCGAACACCTGCACTTTAATGCCGACGTGACCCCGCAGGGCCAGCATTATCCGACTCAGATCCATTTTCAACATCAGTTTTACACCCGCTGATTCTTCCTGACTCTGGCATGGAACGCTCAGATGACCCGCGAACAGATACCGAATCTACTCAGTAGCCTGCGTATTGCCCTGATCATTCCGGTGGTTTGGGCAATCCTGGCCGGCTACCCGTTAGTCGCCCTGATCATCTTTATCATTGCCGGTCTCACCGACATCTTGGATGGCTGGCTGGCACGCCGCGAGGACTGGGAAACTCCGGTCGGCGGCATCCTGGATGGTATCGCTGATAAGTTATTGCTGATTTGTGTGTATCTTTGTCTGTGGTGGTTAGATAGCATACCGCTCTGGCTAATCGCAACCTTGTTCGGGCGCGATCTGTTACTCGGTCTGGGCTGCCTGTTGTACCGTGCCCGGGTGGGTAAGTTTGCAGCCGCGCCAATCCCAACCGGCAAGCTACATACCTTGTTTCAGATCTGCTTGGTTATTCTGATTCTGGCGCAAGCCTCGCTCTTGCCGATCATCTCCCAGGAGCTGCTGGTCGGGGTGATGCGCATGCTGGTCATCACCGCAGTCGTCAGCCTGCTCGGCTACGCCAGACAGGGATATCAGGATATGCGCATGGCGTATTACCAGAAGCTGCATGATGCTGAAAAACAAGCCTGAACATCCGCTGATCTGGTTGTGGTTATTACCCGCCGGATTCTTGCTGTATCTGCTGGCGCCAGTGCTGACACCATTCGTGATCGCCGCCGCTCTGGCCTACCTGGCAAACCCACTGGTGAATCGGCTGCACCGGTTACCACGCAGTCTGGCCGTCAGCCTGATCTTTGTACTGATTTTCGGCCTGCTCACCCTGGCATTGCTGATTCTGCTGCCGATCCTACAACAACAAATCAGTCATCTGCTGACCAGGCTGCCAACCTATCTGACCTGGCTGCAACACACCACCCTGCCCTGGATACAACAGTTCCTGCCTGACGAATTGCCCAGCCTGGATGTCAGTCTGATCCAGCAGGCACTGGATCAGTATGGTCAGCAACTCGGGAACATCGCCAGTGGTGTGTGGCAGATGCTTGCCGGGACAGGACGTACCCTGCTGTACTGGCTGACCAACCTGTTGCTGATCCCGGTCTTGACTTTTTACTTATTACGCGACTGGCAACGTGTCACCCATGGCGTTGAGCAACTGATCCCACGCACCGGCCTCGCCACCAGTCGCCGACTGGTCCAGGAGGCTGATCAGATTCTGGGCCGGTTTATCCGGGGTCAGTTGAGCGTGATGCTGGCTCTGGCAATCCTGTACACCCTCGGCCTGTGGCTGATCGGGCTGGATTTTGCCCTGCTGATCGGAATCTTTGCCGGTGCGGTCAGCTTCGTGCCATACCTCGGACTGATTGTCGGCTTAGTGGTCGCTGGCATCGCGTCTGTGTTGCAGCTCCAGGATCTGAGCGGTCTGCCACTGGTGATCCTGGTATTCGGTATTATCCAGATACTGGAAAGTGTCATCCTGACCCCGCGCCTGGTCGGCGATAATATCGGACTACATCCGGTAGCCGTGATCTTTGCCGTACTGGCAGGTGGCCAGTTATACGGCTTTATCGGTGTCTTGCTCGCCCTGCCGGTTGCGGCAGTCGGCATGGTACTGATCCGTGAACTGATCCGACGTTATCAGCAAAGCACCTGGTATCACGGCACACCTACGTGCAACTGACCCGGCACTGGCAGCAGCTGGGGCTGGTAAATCTGGCCCTCGCACCACTATCTGCTCTGTTCGGCGTCATCGTCTGGCTACGTCGCTACAGCTATCGGCACGGCTGGCTGCGCACCTGGCGCAGCCCGGTGCCGGTGATCATCATCGGTAACATCACGGCTGGCGGCAGTGGCAAAACACCCCTGGTATTATGGCTGGCGCGTCATCTGCGGGAACAAGGCTATCGCCCCGGCCTGGTGAGTCGCGGCTATCGTGCCCACCAAACTGACTGGCCACAACTGGTCAGCGCAAACAGTGATCCATACCAGCTTGGTGACGAACCGGTGCTGCTGGCCCGGCACAGTGGCTGCCCGGTCAGTGTCGGGCCAGACCGACCTGCAGCGATACGTGCCCTGCTCAGCACGCACTCCTGTGACATCATCCTGGCAGATGACGGGCTGCAACATTATGCGCTGGAGCGCGATATCGAAATCGCCGTCGTTGGCGCACAAGGCCTCGGCAATCGCTGGCTGTTACCCGCCGGGCCGCTGCGCGAACCCGCCAGCCGACTGCATCAGGTAGATCTGGTCATCCACAATGGCCCGACTGCCACCGGGCATCAAATGCACTGGCACCCACCCACCGTCGTGCGCCTGACTGATGCTGGCACAGAGCAACACGCCAGGCCACAGTCACTAGCACAGTTTCGCGGACAACGGGTACACGCAGTTGCCGGCATCGCCTATCCGGAACACTTTTTCGACCTGCTGCGCGCACATCACCTGATACCGGAGCCACATCCCTTCCCGGATCATCACGCCTATACCCCGGATGACCTCCGGTTTTCCCCACCCTTACCCATCCTGATGACACGCAAAGATGCGGTAAAATGTCAGCATCACACCTTGCCTGATGCCTGGGTGGTTGACCGGGAACTGCAACCAGACACTGCCTTCATCACTGCACTCCACCGTCTACTGGAACCGTATGCTGGATAAAACCTTGCGCCAACTGCTGGTCTGCCCGATTTGCAAGGGCGAACTGGACTACCATAAAAAAGATCGGGAGCTGATCTGTCAAACTGACCAACTGGCCTATCCGATCCAGGATGATATCCCGGTGATGCTCCCTGAAGAAGCCCGCACAATCAACGCAGATGCCACATAGCTTACCACCATACCGGATCGTGATACCGGCCCGGTATAGCTCCCAGCGCCTGCCTGGGAAGCCATTGTTGCCAGTTGCCGGCCAGCCGCTGATCTGGCACGTCTATCAGGCCGCGCAACGCAGCGCGGCACATGAGATCGTGATCGCCACCGATGATGCTCGCATAGCGGATGCGGCCCGTGACTTCGGCGCACGTGTCTACCTGACACGGGCCGATCATCCGAGTGGCACAGACCGCATCGCGGAGGTCGCAGCTCAGTGTGGCTGGGCCGATGACGACCTGGTGGTTAATCTGCAGGGTGATGAACCAGATATGCCGGCAGCCTTGTTAGACCAGGTAGCCCACGAACTGGCTGACCACCCGAATGCGGCAATTGCCACCCTGGCCGTGCCGATCAGCCAGGCCGCCGAGCATACCGATCCAGCAGTGGTCAAGGTGGTCACCAACCAGGCTGGTATGGCACTCTATTTCAGCCGCGCGCCCCTGCCCTGGCAACGCGATACCGCTGACACACCAACCCCGGCCCGCCTGCGACACCTTGGCATCTATGCGTACCGGGTCAACTTTCTGCACCGTTATACCACCTGGCCCGGCTCGCCACTGGAGCAGGCCGAATCACTGGAACAGCTCCGTGCCTTATGGCACGGCGAACACATCCGGGTCGGTATTGCCAGCCAGACACCACCACCCGGCATCGACACCGCAGCCGATTACGCCCAACTCCTCCACCGGACAGGAAACACACCTTGCACGTCTTAGGCATCGAAACCTCATGTGACGAAACCGGTATCGCGATCTATACCGATGACGGTTTATTGGCCCATCAGATCTATAGCCAGGCTGCCAGACACGCTGAATATGGCGGCGTGGTACCCGAACTGGCCTCACGCGACCATATCCGTAAACTAGCACCGATGGTACGCAGTCTGCTGGCGGAACAAGGCCTGAGTGCCACCGATATCGACGGTATCGCCTATACTGCCGGACCAGGCCTGGCCGGTGCATTGATGGTCGGTGCTGCCTTCGCGCGTTCACTCGCCTGGGCCTGGAACAAACCAGCCATTGGGATACACCATATGGAAGGCCACTTGCTGGCACCCCTGCTGGAACCGGACGCACCCGCGTTTCCATTTGTTGCCCTGTTGGTCTCCGGTGGCCATACCCAGTTGATGCAGGTCGAAGACATCGGGGACTATACCCTGCTGGGAGAATCAGTAGACGATGCTGCCGGTGAGGCATTTGACAAGACCGCCAAGCTACTCGGGCTGGGCTATCCAGGTGGGCCGGCTCTGGCAAAGCTGGCCACTCAGGGCAATCCGGACCGTTTCCATTTCCCACGCCCGATGACCGACCGACCAGGGCTCGACATGAGCTTTTCCGGGCTGAAGACCGCAGCGGTGACCACCTGGCGTAGCGAATCTGAAGATCTGACTCCAGAGGCATATGCACAATTACAGGCTGACATCGCGCGTGCATTCGAGGATGCAGTGGTAGACACGCTACTGATCAAATGTTGTCGTGCGCTGCAACAAACCAACAGCCAGCGCCTGGTGCTATCCGGTGGAGTCAGCGCCAACCAGCGACTCCGCCAGGCCGTCGCCGCACAGCTGGCCGACCAAGGCGGCCAGGCCTTTTATCCGCGACCTGAGCTCTGTACCGACAATGGTGCCATGATTGCCCATGCTGGCTGGCATCGACTCAATGCTGGTGAGCAAACCCCGCTCCATTTTCCGGTACACCCGCGCTGGCCGATGGAAGAGCTGCAACCACTGCATGCTG
>JAHDCB010000102.1 GCA_020630035.1 Gammaproteobacteria bacterium | reverse complement strand
TTAAGGGCTTCCACAACGCAGAAGAGGGGCAAAAAGACAAGCTCAGGTGGTATGAAGCTATTTGGAAATCGCCTTAAGGTTCACACCGTAACTCACGCAACACAGCAAACGGGCTGGGTTTTGCAGAGACGGGATCCTCAACCGCAGGGGCATCAACCTGAGTCACACAAGCTGTTGTATGCCTGGGCAACTGCGGTATGGCTAACCAGAGCTCTTCAACCAGCAGGTCTGTCAGCCGGACAGCACCGGTTTCCGCAACCCGCAACGGCTCATAGGCTGTCGGCAACTGCTGCTCCGCTGCATCGGTACGGACTGGTGACAGCAACGTCACACAATCTACCGGCCAGATCAGTGGCTGCAGGCAACGCTGACATAGCAGAGACAGCTCTGCAGTCACCTGCAAACGTAACCGCGCAATATCCTGATCGTCATAGTCACACGTCAGGTCATACGTGACCGCACCATGATCCGACGACAACACAGACGCCACGTCTGGCAAATCTGCCAGCATCACTTGCCCATGCAGCCGCGTACCCTGCTGACACAGTTTGAAGGGATACAAACACTTCTCTTCAGGCATAACTGGTTAATTTTAATGTATAAGACACAGCACAAGCAAATTTTTTGCCCTGGTTCAGTTCAGAATTCACTTTAAGTTTCATAACCAGGCAAATGTTTTTATTTGCAATTGAGCGGTAAGTAACTGAGCATATTGACTTTTTATCCTGGATAGCACTTGACCGAAACCCTGACTCAGCCTACTATAGATGGCAAAGTGGGGTAAAGTGGGGAATTGTGGCATACAACTATATCACCCAGCGATACCCGCAGTCATACAAGGTATCTTGGAAAACATCACGAACGTGCAGTTTTCGGGGGTACCCTTAATCTCATCCCTTCAGCTACCCGTATGCTACTAGGCACTCATACCCTCAACCTGGACAACAAAGGCCGCATGGCGATACCGGCTAAATACCGGGATACCCTGGCGTCCTCTGACCAGACGCGGGTGGTGCTGACAATCAACCCTCGCGACACTTGTTTATGGTTATACCCTGAACAAACCTGGCTGCCGATTGCTCAACAAGTTGCCGCTCTCCCGCCGCTGAAGCCGGAAAATCGCACCCTGCAGCGCCTGTTGCTCGGTTCTGCCTGTGTGCTGGAGCCGGATGGACAGGGGCGCATCGCCATCGCCAGCGAACTACGCGCTCAGGCTGGCTTAAGTAAAAAAATCGCTCTGGTCGGCCTAGTGAATAAATTTGAGGTCTGGGATGCCGACACCTGGTCTGCCTTACAAGCACAAAATATCGCTGCGGCCCAACAACCAGATTCCGAGGTATCCACTGAGCTGAGTGCGCTGGCCTTATGAGCCAACATCAGACCGTATTGTTATCTGAGGCCGTCGCGGCACTGGCGATCCGGCCTGACGGCTGTTATGTCGACGGCACCTTCGGACGCGGCGGGCATAGCCGCCTGATCCGACAACAGCAGGGGCCGGCCGGGCAACTGATCGCGCTGGACCAGGATCCGGCAGCTATTGCCGTCGCTCAGGCGATGTTTCACGACGATGCACGATGTCATGCGATCCAGGGCAATTTTGCTGCGCTGGATTCTCTACTGCTGGCCCGTGGGCTGCAACACCAGGTACATGGTTTATTGCTGGATCTGGGTGTCTCTTCACCACAACTGGACCAGGCCGAACGTGGCTTCAGCTTTCAGCAGGATGGCCCCCTGGATATGCGCATGGATAACAGCCAGGGAATGACTGCAGCTGACTGGCTGGCACAGGTAGATGAGACTGAGCTAGTGCGAGTGTTGCGCGAGTATGGCGAAGAACGATATGCCCGGCGGATTGCACGCGACATATTACAGCAACGTGCACAACAACCGATCACGCGCACCCGCCACCTGGCAGATTTGGTGGCACACAGCATACCGCGTCATGAGCGGCACAAACACCCGGCAACCCGTACCTTTCAGGCCATCCGGATTGCGCTGAATAATGAACTGGGTGCGCTACATCAGCTATTACAGCATGTCCCAACGCTGCTGGCTCCCGGCGGGCGACTGGTCGTGATCAGTTTTCATTCACTGGAAGACCGCATCGTCAAACACTTTATCCGCCAACAGGCACAAGGCCCGCAATTACCAAAATCGGTGCCGGTCAGTCAGGCGCAGACACAGGGTGCACTGCGTCGTATCGGCAAACCGATCAAGGCCAGCGACGCAGAAGTTCAGGCCAACCCACGGGCTCGCAGCGCCATCCTGCGTGTTGCTGAGAGAACTGAATGCGACGCCTGATCTTACCCGCCTGTCTGGGCCTGGCAATTATCTGCACCAGCGTGATGCTGGTCTCCGCCCGGCACCAGACCCGCAGCCTGTTCACTGAGCGACAACAATTGCGCACGCAGCAACAACAGGTCACGGATGAATGGGGACGTCTGCAACTGGAGCTGGCGACACTCAGTTCACTGAGCGAAATCCACCGCCGCGCACGCACAGAATTACAGATGCAAACCCCCAAACAGGTCGCTACGCTGACACTGCCAACTCAACCATGAGTCGCCGGAAACCTGTCACACCTCCTTCCGGACGCCACCGGTTTCTACTGGGGCTATTTGCACTCAGCGCGCTCCTGCTGAGCTGGCGCGCCATAGATCAGCAGCTGCTGCAACAAGAAACACTGCAACAAAAAGGCCGGAACTGGCAGCTCAAAACCGAGCTGCAACCCGCCTATCGGGGAGAAATCACCGACCGGCACGGCACTGTACTCGCTCTGAGTACCCCACTGGTCACCTTTGTTGCCAACCCGAAGGTACTCACTGCGCAGGATCCAAACCTGCCAGCACTCGCTCAGGCCCTGGGGCTGCCACTCAGTCGCTTACAAGCGAAACTGAAACTGAACAAAAATAAATATTATGCCGTACTGAAAAAGCGTCTGCCCCCGGATCAGGCCACCCATATACAAGCTGTGCTGAAGACACACCAGATACCAGGGGTACGCGGCGAGGCCGATACACTACACCGATATTATCCAACCAGCGAGATCTTCAGCCAGATCGTCGGCTTTGCCAATCAACGCGGACAGGAAGGCCTGGAGCTCGCCTACGACGAACACCTGCAGGGTATTACCGGTAAGGTACAGGTGATTCGTAACGGCAAGGGTAAGGCGATCCAGATACACCAGCAAAGTCGCCTGGCACAGGATGGCAAACCTCTCATCCTGAGCCTGGACCATCGGCTGCAATATATCGCCTACCGCGAACTGAAGGCTGCCGTAACCCGGCATCAGGCAGACAGTGGCAGCGCCGTCCTCCTCGACGTGACCAGTGGCGAAGTGCTGGCGATGGTCAACCAACCGGGCTACAACCCAAATGACCGTAGCGCCCGTCAGGGTCCGAGCCTGCGTAACCGCGCCATCACCGATGTGTTTGAACCCGGTTCAACCATGAAGCCATTCATCGTTGCCATCGCACTGGAACACGGCCAGTTACAAGCAAACAGCCAGGTTGACACCAGCGGCTGGATCACACTGGGCCAGCGTCGCATTCAGGATCATACCGAACTGGGACAGATCGACCTCACCACCCTGCTCGGACGCTCCAGCAACGAAGGCGCCGCCAGAATCGCCCTCAGCCTGGATAAAACCACCCTGTGGCAACAACTGACTCAATTCGGCTTTGGCCAGAGTCTGCATACCGGCTTTCCTGCCGAGGCGACCGGACACCTGCCACACGACAGCCAATGGTCACGTATTGACCAGGCCAGTCTGGCATTCGGCTATGGCCTGTCAGCCACCACGCTACAACTAGCTCGGGCCTATGCCACCCTGGGGAATGATGGCGTACGACTGCCCATCAGCCTGCTGAAACAAGACCGGCCAGCCAGTGGCAAGCGCATCCTGAGCAGAGACACAGCCCGCACCGTGCGTCAACTATTACACCGGGTAGCCAGTCCGGGCGGCACCGCGCCACAAGCTGCAGTACCCGGCTATCCAGTCGCCGGCAAGACCGGCACCGTCAGGAAAGTCCGCCGAGGGAGCTACAGCGAAGACCGTTACCGCGCGATCTTTGTCGGCCTGGCACCACTTGAACAACCACGCCTCGCTCTGGCAATCGTGATCGACGAACCCGGCGCCAAAGAATATTACGGTGGTCGCGTGGCCGGGCCTGTGTTTGCCAACATTATGCGTGAAGCATTACGACTGATGCAGATACCACCCACACCAGAATCAACATGAGACCACCTCGTGAAAATAGCCACACAGGTGATTATTCCACTGCACATAACGAGTGTTACCTGAGTCTGCTCTCCGAGGGCGTCTGCGGCCTGGATGGCCGCAGCCGAGTCCCCATGGATGGGTTTATGGCGTACCTCGGAGAGCAGACTCAGGTAACACTGATACTGAAGTTTGGCAAGTGAGCGACTTCAGTTAACGAAACATTTGCAAGAAGAGCAGTTTTCAGAGGTGCCGATGAGCCAGACCCTGGGTGAGCTACTCGCCCCACACCAACTGACACCTGCGCAACAGATCCGACACATCAGCGGCCTGAGCCAGGACAGCCGTACCGTACAGTGCGGCAACCTGTACCTGGCACTACCAGGTGCCAATACCCACGGCCTGCAATACCTGGATGCTGCACAGCAACAAGGGGCTGCTGCGATTCTGGCCGAACCAGACGCAGACTGGCCAGCCGTCCGTATCCAGGCACTGGCAGCACAGCTGCCAATACCCCTGATCAGCTATCCCGGATTACGCCAGCAACTCGCCCGGCTGGCACAACAATACTACGGCGACCCCGGGCAGGCTATACAACTGACCGGCGTCACTGGCACCAATGGCAAGACCAGCGTCACCCACTACCTGGCACAGGCACTGGAACAACTGACGCCCGGCCAGGCCGGGATCATCGGCACCCTGGGTACCGGGCGTCTACACGAACTGCGCAATACACGCCATACCACACCGGACCTGATCAGCCTGTATGCCGAACTGGCGCGCCAACGAACCCAGGGCATTCGCCAGGTGATGCTGGAAGTCTCCTCCCATGCCCTGGCACAGGAGCGAGTAGCCGGACTGCGCTTTGCCAGTGCCGTATTCACCAATCTGACCCGCGACCACCAGGACTACCACGGCAGCATGGCTGCGTATGGTGCAGCCAAGGCCAGACTGTTCCACACCCCCGGCCTGGGGCAGGCCGTGATCCAGACCGATGATCCGTTCGGCCAACAGCTCATCACTCAACTGAGTGTGCCCGAGATCATTGCTGTCGGTAGCCGCGCCTGCGAGCACGGCGCACATTACATCCAGGCAGATCAGGTCAGCACGACCAGTACCGGGCTACACATCGATTACCAGTCCAGCTGGGGTAATGGCACCCTGCATAGCTCATTATGGGGCCGATACAATGCAGACAACCTGCTACTGGCCCTGGGTGTCCTGCTCGGCCAAGGCACCCCGCCAGCCGATGCGAATGCCGCCCTTACCCAGGTACACAGCGCTCCCGGGCGCATGCACCAGTTGGGCGGTGGCGCGGGACAACCGCAGATCCTGATCGACTATGCGCATACCCCAGACGCACTGCAACAAACGTTGCAGGCCGCTCGCGAACATGTCAGCGGGCGTCTGATCTGCGTATTCGGCTGCGGCGGTGATCGCGATCCGGGCAAACGCCCACAAATGGGCGCCATCGCAGAACAGCTGGCCGATCAGATCTGGGTGACTGACGACAATCCACGCACCGAATGCAACACCCGGATCACTGCCGACATACTGGCCGGGATGACACAGCCCGGCAAGGCACACCTGGAACATCACCGGCCAACCGCCATCGCCGCCGCACTGACGACGGCCAAGCCAGAAGATCTGGTGCTGATTGCCGGCAAAGGCCATGAGACCTACCAAGAGGTCGGCACCCAACGCCAACCCTATAGCGATTTTGAGCAGGTCAACACCATACTAAACGCCGGAAAGTCACATCTACCTATGGTACAAAATTCAGACCAGAGAATAAGATAGTGAACCCT
>JAHDCB010000101.1 GCA_020630035.1 Gammaproteobacteria bacterium | reverse complement strand
GGTCAGGGGCGTGCAACACGTTATCGTCTGACACAAACCACTTAGACAATCACTGCATATGATGCAATAGTCGTTCTATTGCGACGAGTTGTAACACATTCAGCGCGGAAAAGGGCTGAAATCAAGCCTTGAAGCTAATTGAGAATGTCCCTTAACCCTTACTCTGGATAACACGACCAGTCACAAAGACCGCGACTAATCCAACGACTGTCGTCCCACCCAGCACCATCGCTGCATTTTCATACCCTAATGTCAGAGCAACCATTGAGGCTGTCAGAGCGGCAATACCAATCCCAAAGTGGAGGCAAGCACTTTACGGTTGCCGGTCTTTCGTTTGCTGCTCATATGCATGTCACTAAAACTCTTCTTCTTCCCGGTCTTCGGTGTTAGCGGCATGTGGCGTGAAGGCTTCCCGATAGTAGGCGGTATCGTCTGTTTCTGCTGATCTGTCCGGGATACCGCCGACCAGAGAGTGGATCAGACGATGCGAGTCATCCAGACCAAACAGATGTCTGACCCGATCGAAATCCAGTTCGCCAATTTCGCAGACGCCCAGGTTCGCATCCGGTGCCTGAGTTCTCAACAGTTGCGCTATCAGCCCGGCCTCCAGGGTAGCAAAATGCAGGGCAGAGTCCTGATACATGGGCGCTATTGCGGATAATTGTGCAACCAGAAAGATGGCAAAAGCGGCACGCTGGTAGACCGGGCGATTGATATGCGGGTTGTAGATGCGCTCATCCAGTTCTGAGTCCGACAAACGCAGCAACTGATGTTGTATCGGGTGGTAATAATAAACACCGCCGTCGACGGTGGCGATGCGTCCGGGCTTAATATACAGATAAGTCTGCACCGGATACAGGCCACCGGCTGAGCCATACAGATATTTCGGTGTGGCCGGATCTACCTGGCGCAATGCGGCCAGTAGCTGGCTAAAGGCCTCTGGTGCGATCGCCGCTGACGAAAAATACCGATAACTACGCCATTGCGCATATTCTGGGTCAGGTCTTCTGGTTGGCACCAGTGTGAGTGCCGGAGCATCCAGCTGGCGGATGCCGGGCTGGCTGGCCTTGAAGGCGGCACGTTGTTCAGGGTCGGCAATAAAGTCGAATTGATCCAGCCAGTCTGGCGCATCGGCGGTGTTATCCGGGTGTTCCCGTGTGCCATGTACAGCGGCATAAGCGGACAGTAGACCCTGAATACTGGGAGCTTCGTAGAAGGCATCAATCTGCGGACGGAAATGCAGTTGTTTTTCCAATTGGTTAACAATACGCATCATGTGGATGGAGGTGGCGCCGAAGTGGAACAGGTTGTCAGTTTCTCCGATACCGGTCTGTCCCAGTATCTCCTCCACGATCTGTTTCAGTTCAGCGATCACACCGAACACAACTGCCGTATCTTGTTGCACAGGGGCTGACTCGAGTGCTGCGCAGGCTGCTGCCGTCGGCTCCGGCAGGGCCTTACGATCAATTTTTCCGTTCGCACTCAGCGGTAAGGCATCTAATGGCATCATCACTGCCGGAATCATGTAGCCGGGCAGCTTTTGTTGCAGAAATGTCTGGAGTGCACTGGCCTCAATGGCTGTATCTGGTTCAACCACATAATAAGCGACCAGTTGTTTTTCAGCCTGATCGGCGCCCCGGGCATCCACGACGGCGATTCTGATCTCCGGGTGTTGCATCAGTGCGGCTTCAATTTCGCCCAGTTCGACCCGGAAGCCTTGTATCTTGACCTGAAAGTCTTCGCGGCCCAGAAATTCGATGTCACCATCTGGCAGGTAACGTCCCAGATCACCGGTGCAATACAACCGTTCGCCAGTAGCCGGATGATGGATAAATGCCTGCGCCGTTTTTTCGGCATCACGCCAGTAACCCTGTGCCAGTCCGATGCCGCCGATATATAGTTTGCCAGGCACCCAGACCGGACAAGGCTCCAGTGCGCTATTCAATACCTGGAATTGCTGGTTACGCAGTGGTTTGCCATACGGAATGCTGGTCCAGGCGGGATCCGTTGTGGTGATGGGATATTGTATCGACCAGATGGATGCTTCAGTGGCCCCGCCCAGGCTGATGATCTCAGGGCATTTGCTATGCTGACGAATGCGGTCCGGCAAAGTGATCGGGATCCAATCGCCACTCATCATGATCAGGCGCAGTGAGTCAATCTGACTGTCCGGATGGTTTTCAACATAGTCGGTCAATAAGCCGACAAATGCCGGCACTGTATTCCAGATTGTCACCTGCTGCTCATTAACCAGCTTCAGCCAGCGATCCGGGTTGCGCACATCACTGGTCTGTGGCATCACGACGGTGCCACCAGCGGCCAGTAAGCCGAAGATGTCATATACCGACAGGTCGAAATTCAGGGCTGATAAGGCAATTGCACGATCTTGCGGGCCGACACCAAAACGATCATTGATATCTTGCAGGGTATTGACCACACCCCGGTGGTCAATCATCACCCCCTTCGGCAGGCCGGTGGAGCCAGAAGTAAAGATCACATACGCCAGGTCTTCCGGTTTCTGACACGGCACCAGACTGGCACGACTTTCGCTGGCCAGTGTGCTGTCATCCACACAAACCCGCCGGACAGATGCAGGCCAGTGCAACAATCCATCCAGGGTACTATCGGTCAGCACCACCTGTACTTCACCAAACGCCAGCAGGTGATGTTGTCGTTCTTCCGGCAAGGCCGGGTCAATTGGCAGGTAGGCACCACCAGCAACCAGCGTACCCATCACCGCAGCCACCTGCTGCCAACCTTTTTCCAGCACGACCGCCACCAACTGGTTGGGTTGCACGCCGAGCGCCCGCAGTCGATGGCCGATCTGGTTCGCACAACTGGATAATTCCAGATAACTCAGAGTGCGGTCCGCTGCGATCACCGCCGGGGCCTGGGGTCGTTGCGCCACCTGTTCTGCAAATAAGGTGTGCATGAGTGCCTCAGAAACCGGTGCATCCGTTGCATTTGCTTGCTGACGAGGTACCAGTTGTTCTGCTGTCACCAGCCGCTGTGAAGTCTGCGGCCAGATCTCATGCTGCCAGGCTGCGTCCTGTTCCAGGAGATGTTGCAGCGTAGCAATATACGCCGCAAACATCGCGTCCATCATACCCGCCGGAAACAAGGTATCGATCACATTCCAGCGACACAATAATCCGCCACCTTCTTCAAACGCGATATGGTCAAACCAGATCTGTGGTGTCTGCGCCACATTGAAGGCGATCTTGCCCAGCCAGTCAGTGGTCTGCTGACCGGTTTCGTTGATTTCATCACCCAGCACACTGGTAAAGACCACCGGCATCAGGGCCGGATGATCCTGACGACGTGACAGTTCACGCAATACATCCACACCGCTGAAATGGTTGTGATTGATGTTATTCCACAGGCGTTTCTGTAAACGGTGCGCCCGCGTAATAAAGGTGTCGTTCTCCGCTGCATCAATCGCCAGCAATATGATGGAGGTGAAATCACCGATGATCTGATTCACTTCGGCATGCAACGGCTGACGATTGTAGGCAGTCAGGTTGATGGTGAAACGATCCTGCTTGTTCCACAAACGCAGTACATCGGAAAAGGCGGTCAACAACAGACAAGATGGACTGATCTGCGACCGGGCGGCCAGGCTCTTCAATCGGGTCCAGTCCGGCTCAGCAAAAAAGTGGTTTTTCTGGATAAATTTCGGCTGTTGTAATGTCGCTGGATTGATCGCGAGTGGCAGTTCAGGTGCACCCGGCAGTTCGGTGAGCTGTTCCAGCCAGTAGTCACGCGATTGCTGATACAAAGGTGAATCTTTGATGCGTTGTTCCGCCAGCACATAGTCACGGAATGACAGCTCAAATGCCGACAGCTGCAAGTCCGGCTGCTGATAAAACTGACGGAATTCGGAAAAGATAATGTAACGACTGCGGGCATCAAACAGAATCGCATCAAAGCTGAGATGCACCCGGCAATGGCGTGCATCCAGGCGGGATACCCGGATTTCATATAAGGGCCACTGATCCAGAACGAAGACCTGGTGTGATAGCTGTTCACGTGTCGCTGCTAATTCAGCCTGTACACCTGCTTCATCCAGATAACTCAGATCCTGCACGCGAATGTGGTAACGCGGCAACGTGTCCAGAATCTGTTGCTGACCTTCCGGCAGAATAATGGTGCGCAACATCTCATGGCGGTCTACCATGCGTTGCCAGGCCTGCTGCAACCGCCGGATATCCAGATCCACACTATCGATTTCAGTATACGAATGAACTGAATAACCACCCAGTTCAAAACTGCCGACCCGACCGGCCCAATAGGCCTGCTGAATATCGGTCAGCGGGAAAGGTTGATAGCGGTTCGCCGGATCCGGTTGTACCTGAAAGTCGCTCAGGGAGATACCAGGTGCAAAGCGGTAGCCATACTGACGCGCAATCTGCCAGGTCTGTGCGGATAAAAAGTCCTCGGTATACAGACTCTGCCAGCGATCTGCCGCCTCTGCCGAAATACCCTGATGGGTATGAAATTTCGGATCGCCTGCCAGCCGCGATAATTGATGGCTGCCATCAGTCATGCGGCGTTGTTTATCCGCTTGCGGGGCCAGCATATCGGCATGGAAAGGCACGCCCAGAAAGTCACATAATTGCCGCACCGCTGGCTCAGGCTCTTTGGCCAGGTCTTCAAATTTTACCAGATGCTGCCGCTCAGCCGGAATCGCCTGCAAAAAATGCCGGATATTCTGGTGACTGACCAGCCACCAGGCCTCACCCTTCTGCCGTGCGCTCAGCGGCACTGCTCCGTCTTCATCCCCATGTACATCCACAGCCAGATCGACCCGGGCTTCTTCAAACGACGCAATCATGCCCGCCGGATGACGCATCAGATGAATATACAAAGGGTCTTCAAATTCGGCCTCCAAGCGTTGCAGAATGTCCGGATTAAACGCATAGGGCGGTGTTTTATCCACCAGCAACCGCTCCCCGGCCCAGGCCTGCAACTGCCCGAACAAGGCCTTGACACTGATATCCTGTGCTGCCAGTTCAGCCATGCGTTGTTCAGTCTGCTCCAGCGACTCATCCTGCAACGCCATCACCGCACGCAAAACACCTTCGCGCAGAAAGGCCAACCGCTCAGTATAACGCTCCTGATGTTCACACAACCGGTTAAAGCCCATCAGGTATAACTCGGGTGGGCTGAACAAATGAGGATTACCCGCCAGGATCACACGCAGCAGAGTAGAGCCAGAACGGGCTGGTGACAGAATAAACACCGCCCGTGGATTTTTACCTCCGCTCAGGTCAGTCTGCACCGCCGGGCTACTGAGGCTATGTTGCAGATAGCGCTGCATATGGGCTATCTGGTGTTCCGTCAGGCGTGACTGATCTGACTGCTCAGCCACATCCGCTGCCTGAAACAAGCGCGGATAATTTTGTGCAAAATAGTCAGCCAGTTCCGCAATCGTGGGCGCATCAAATAAAGAGACCGGATGAAAAATGGCTGCCACCTGCGCCTGGAACTGGTTCATCACCATCACAGCCTTGATCGAATTACCACCCAGATCAAAGAAATTATCGTGCACACCCGGACGAACCTTCAGCACAGACTCCCAGGCATCGGCCAGCCGTTGTTCCAGTTGATTACGGGGTGCCACATAGTCCTGCACCTGACTGAATGCCTGCAACCTGTCCGCAAACATACCCTCCCGGAACCGTTCCGCCAGCAGGTTGCGACGGATCTTGCCGATCGGAGTCTTCGGAATCTCCGCTTGCTCCATCGGCACCAGATAATCCGGATTCAGATGCATCCGGCTGACAACCGCCTGCCGGATGGTGTGAATCAAGGCAGGTAATGCAGCCGCATGATCCGGTGCAGCATGAAAAAAGATCGCCAACTTATCCGTATCACTGCCCGCATCCTGAATCGCACATGCCGCCGTAAACGAACGCGCCACGCCCGGCACACCTTCCACCACTGCTTCAATCTCATGGCTGTAATAATTACTGCCATGAATAATCAGCATCGTCTTTGCCCGACCGGTCAGCGCCAGATTGCCCTCACTC
>JAHDCB010000100.1 GCA_020630035.1 Gammaproteobacteria bacterium | reverse complement strand
ATCCGTAACAGGAATGTTGTGTCCGCCGTGATAAACACGTTCAGCCACCCGTAGTTTCGACATTTCAACATTCGGCAGAGCCAGATAGATCAGCTCAACACGCCAACCATCAACACGCAGTTGCTCGATTAAACGCAGGTAACTTCGGCCTGCTAAGGTAGTTTCAAAAGCAAAATCTTGACGAGTTGTGATTTGCCGCCTGATCTCACGCAAAAAAATACGACTGGCGGCAATGATTTCTCGTTCAGGGGCCAGTGGAGAAAGTCCAGCGGCGATTAAATTCAGCATTGATGAAATGACTACAGCCCACTACCCGAGGCAGATATTCCAATGCGAAAGTAGTTTTTCCAGCGCCGTTGGGTCCGGCAATAATCAGACAAACAGGCATCAGACAGCCTGGCAAAACGTTAACAGCCGGTCACGGTAGTATTCATATTGTTTTCGCCGCGCCTTAATTTCGGCTGGCAGGCCAATGGCAATATCATTCACCAATGCATCGAATTTATCAAGGATAGTAACGATACGAGTTTGACTTTCTATAGACGTCATGGGAACCCTGATTTTCGACATGGTATTACTCATCAGCTTTGGGTTTCCCATACCTTTACTTACATAGTGCTTAGCAACTTTCCCCAGAACATAATATAAATATTTTGTCATAATTTTATTTTCGTCTTCAACTCTGATCAAGCCACAAACATTCGTGATACTGAATTTCTTTCCGCTATGATAAAAAACCGATCCAGCATTAGCACCATCAGTTGTCCAGGTAATGGAGTCAAAATCGTAGTCATAAGTATCAATAAAACCAAAAACACCTTCATTAGCGGTTTGTGATGAATAGACTGGATATATGCCAGCATGGTCGCGCAAATAATTCTTAGACATTACTCTGCCACGATTTATTTTACATATTTCGCCTAATCTCACCCAATTTACACACTTATCGAAGTTCAACAACATATCACGATAATATCGATACTGCCGCCGCCGCGACTCCAGTTCCGACTCCAGTTCCGACTCCAGTTCCGACTCCAGTTCCGTGAAGGTATCGAGTACTTTAACGATCTCGCGTTGCACTTCAAGTGGTGGTACAGGAATACTAACATTCTCTATTTCAGACTTCCGAATTGATGGCACAGCCCCAGAATCATTAGAAATTATAGTAAGGTCTATTGTCTGCATCCAATACAACAAAAATCGCGATTGTATATCTGCCTTAGGCACGAGCCCCATTACATTGTTATCATAGGCAGAATCCATACTAAGCAGTCGCTTCTTATTTGTTGCGACTGCAGCCCCAATTTTAGGAAAAATTACTGTGCCTGCTGGCATAAGATTAACACCAAGTCTGCGCACAACTTGATCATCAACATAGTTATTAGAAATTTTCATAAAAAGTTCATTGCCACGCAGATTCATATCGCTAACTTTATAAAATGGATATGTTCCGGTGATTTGACCTTGATATAATCTGGGAAACCCCCAACCACTACGAACTTCAGTCACATCACCTACTGTCCTAAAATCCACACCATCCGGGCAGTGTTCAGCAATTAACTTATCAATCCGGCTCATCACACATCCTCGGTCTTATATGCGCTGTAGCCTTCATAATAATAGCTGACATCAATACCCTGCATAAAGAGTGCACGATCATTGATCTGCCTGGTCAGCGCGGCTTTCAGTAGCACCTTAATTTCTGTGTCTTTCACCACACTGCGTTCCATAGCCGACAGATAGTCTGCTTTATCCACCAGGTTCCAGTCGATCACTTGTTGAATTTCGTTTTTCAGTATTAAGTCCAGCCAGATGCGCATTGCTCGCCCATTCCCTTCACGAAAAGGGTGTGCAATGTTCATTTCGACATATTTTTCGATAATGTCTGCAAAGTTATGCTGCGGCATCGTCTCAATATGCTGCAACGATTGCTGCAGGTACATCATTGGTGCAAACCGGAAGTTACCCTTCGCCAGATTGACCTCTCGGATCTGCCCGGCAAAGCCATAAATATCTGCAAACAGGTACGCATGAATAAAAGATAATCCAGCCCATGTCCCTGCGACCACTTGCTGAATATCACCGGTATCAAATAACTGTCTGGCTTTTTGTTTGCTGATTTTTTCTTCCATCTTTGCCAGCTCAATCTGACTTGTGATGCCCAGCTTATTTTGCAGTACCATCTGATTCCCCTTCCAGTTCTGCAACGATGGCATCAATCCGGGTTCTCAGCTTCGTCTGTCTGGCAACAATCCGGTCAATCTCAGCATTCAGCTCAGTGATGTTGATCGCTTCACGTTCATCCTTCTGCTCAACATAGGCCGAAACAGCCAGGTTGTATTCGTTGGCAGCAATCTGTTCGTTTGGTATCAGCCGCGCAAAATGTGCGCTATCTTCACGTTGGGTAACGGCTGTCAGAATCTTCTGTTGGTGTGTGGCCAGCAGTTTGTTTTTGTTGCCGCTGCGAATAAATTCTGCTGAAGCATCGATAAACAGCGTGGTATTTTCTGCCTTGGATTTTTTCAGTACGATGATGCAGGTCGCGATGGTCGTACCGAAGAAGAGGTCGGGCGGCAGTTGTATTACGGTATCGATATAGTTGTTGTCGATCAGATACTGGCGGATTTTGTGTTCCGCACCACCACGATAGAGGACACCGGGAAATTCGACGATGGCGGCTGTGCCATCGACGGCCAGCCAGGATAGGATGTGCATCACAAAGGCCAGATCAGCCTTGCTTTTGGGGGCGAGAACGCCCGCTGGGGCATAGCGCGGGTCGTTGATGAGAAGAGGGTTATCTTTACCCCCCCATCTGATGGAATAAGGAGGATTTGAGACGATGGCCTCGAAAGGCTCTTCGTCCCAATGGATCGGATCGGTCAGTGTGTCACCATGCACAATGTCAAAATTTGCGTAATTGACATCGTGCAAAAACAGGTTAATACGACACAGGTTAAATGTGGTCAGGTTAATTTCCTGGCCAAAGAAATGTTCTACCTTGTCTCGGCCAAGTACCTTGATGAACTGCAATAGTAATGAGCCAGAGCCACAGGCAGGATCGTAGACCTTACTGACCTCGCTCTTGCCAACCACAGTAATGCGAGCAAGTAATTCGGAGACTTCCTGCGGTGTGTAGAATTCGCCCCCGGATTTTCCTGCCGTGGAGGCGTACATCTGCATCAGGTATTCGTAGGCATCACCGAACAGGTCAATGGTGTTGTGTGCAAAATGACTGCCATGATTTAGCGGCAGGTCGCTGATGGCGGTCAGCAAACTGACCAGCCGGGCATGACGCCTGGCAACTGTGGTACCGAGTTTGCTGCTGTTGACATCCAGGTCATCAAACAGCCCTTTGAAGTTATCTTCGCTGAGATTGCCTCTGGCGGATCCTTCAATACGGGTAAAGATCCGGCTCAAGGTTTCATTCAGGTCGGTATCTTCTCTGGCACGTCGGCACACGTTGGCGAACAGTTCAGATGGCAGGATATAAAATCCTTTTTCTATCACTGTCAGTGCACGGCCAGACTCTGCTTGTGTATCACTTAGTTGTGCATAGTCAAAATCCAGATTGCCGGCACTGCGTTCCCGTTGATTGATGCAACCAGCCAGGTTCTCGGAGATGAAACGGTAGAACAACATGCCGAGCACATAGCTTTTAAAGTCCCAGCCATCTACGCTGCCACGCAGGTCGTTTGCTATGCGCCAGATGGTTTTGTGCAGCTCACTGCGCTCGGTTTCTTTGTTGTGTTGCATGCAGTCGCTCATGTCTCCCGCCAGACTTGCGAAGCCCGGCGGTGATCTGCGTAGTTGGCTATTCCTGAGCGGAGAAGTAGCGGAAGAATTCCGAATCCGGATCCAGCACCATCAGGCTACCGCCATCCTGAAACACCCGGCGGTATGCCTTCAGGCTACGCCAGAACGCATAGAAATTGCTGTCCTGTTGAAATGCCTGGGCATAGGTATCGGCAGATTCTGCATCTCCCTCACCCCGGATCAGTTCGGCCTGACGATAGGCATCCGCGAGTATCTCGGTACGCTGCCGGTCGGCATTCGCGCGGATCTTTTCTGCTTCTTCCGCACCCTGTGCACGTAGCTCCGAAGCCACCCGCTGCCGTTCGGTACGCATCCGTTCGTAGATAGTTTCGCTGATCTTTTCTTCAAAATCGATCCGCTTGATCCGCACGTCGATCACTTCTACACCCAGGTCACTCGCCGACTCGTTTGAGGTCTGCGCCAGTTTGCGCATGATTTCGGTACGCTCGCCCGAGACCACTTCGCGAATCGTGCGCTGGCCGAATTCATCCCGTAATGTTGAGTTAATCCGCGCTTGTAACAAACGCGAGGTGGTGCGCTGGTCGCCTCGAGTAGAACGGAAGTATTGCGCCACATCCGAGATGCGCCATTTGGCAAATGAATCCACCACCACAAATTTTTTCTCGCCGGTCAGAAAGCGCTCCGGACTGGCGTCCAGGGTCTGGATCCGTTTGTCAAATTTGACCACTTCCTGGATCAGGGGCACCTTGAAGTGCAGACCCGGTTCATAGTCCGAATCGACTATCTCACCCAGACGCAGTAATAATGCAGTCTGTTGTTGCTGTACAACGAACAAAGCCGCATTGGCAAACACTACCCCCACAGCGAGCAAAATGATCGCAATCAGGCTTTTTGGTTTCATCAGCGGGTTCCTCGTTCACGAGTCAATGCGCGGCGAGCATTATCCAGCCGCTGGGTCAGGGTAGATGCAGTTGTGCTGTCAGTGGCATAAGGTGCTGCTGCACCAGGCTGTTGTGCCTGTACTGGTGCCCGCATCAGCCGATCTAAAGGCAGGTAGGTCAGGTTGTTGCCTTCTTTCACATCCAGCAGAACCTTGCCAGAACCTTGCAGGACTTCCTGCATTGTCTCCAGATACAGCCGTTCGCGTGTCACACCTGGCGCCTTCTGGTATTCAGCCAGCAGTGCCAGAAAGCGTTCTGATTCACCCTGGGCCTCAGCAACCACCTTGGTTTTGTATGCCTTCGCATCTTCAACCTGACGTGCCGCATTACCTCGTGCGCGTGGCACGACATCATTGGCGTAGGTCTGGGCCTGGTTCTGTAACCGTTCTTTGTCTTCACGCGCCTTAATCGCATCGGCAAACGCATCCTGTACCGGCTCCGGTGGCCGGGCACCCTGGATATTGATATTGGTCACGAACAAACCGGTACGGTACAAATCCAGCATCGCCTGGGTGCCTTTCTGCACATCCAGCGCAATGCCGATCCGGTTATCGGTCATCACCTGATCCAGGTTGTTTTTGCCGATCACTTCACGCAATGACGACTCGACCACACCCCGGATGGTGCCATTCGGGTTCGCATCCTGGAACAGATAGTCCGGTGCATCCTGGATGCGGAATTGCACCTCGACCCGCACATCTGCGATGTTTTCATCTTTGGTCAGCATCTGTGCACTGTGCACAAATTTGTTCACTTGGTCGACATTCACTGTCTCAACCGTATCGATAAACGGAATCTTGAAATGCGGCCCTGGTGCAGTCACCGAGTGGTAGGCACCAAACCGCTGCACTACACCACGTTCCGCCGGCTGGATCGTATAGAAGCTCTGATATGCCAGAAAGCCAACCCCGACTATCGCTGCCAGAGCCAATATCGGGCCACTGTTCGGCAACTTATCACCACTACCGCCACGGCTGTCCTTGCCGGATTTTCTGCCACCGAATAACCGGCTGACTTTATCTTGTAGCTGACGCGCTATTTCATCCAGATCGGGTGGCCCCTGGTTACGCTGTTTTTTATCCCATGGGTCACGCGAGTCGTTTCCCGGCTCGTTCCAAGCCATACTATTCTCCTGAGTTAAAACAAATCACTGAAGGGCATCTCTGAAAACGTGATACACGCCGCCAAAACAGAGATGCCTGGATAACTGGGGGCGTTCTCAATTAGCTGAGTGGAAATGATTTTAAGTCATTTTTTGTGCTGACAAGGCGTAATGAGGAGTAATAGTCGTTCTATTGCGACGAATTGCAACGCAGTCAGCGCAGAAAAGGGCCAAAATCAAGCCTTGAAGCTAATTGAGAACGCCCCCTAATCATTCTGCACGGCAATC